>CAUABB010000212.1 GCA_958427155.1 uncultured Oscillospiraceae bacterium
CTTTTTCTACCATGTTTCAGGCTGTGGGAAAGGGAACCTACAGTTTGATTATTTCGGTCCTTCGGCAGTTGGTAATTTTGGTTCCAGCCGCATATCTGCTTGCTCAGACTATGCAGGTAGAAAATGTCTGGTTTGCGTTTCCAATTGCAGAAACCTTCTCACTTTTTGCAAGTATTTTGATGCTTGTAAGGTTATATCGAAGAACAATTAAAAAAATGCTCCCCCATCAGGAAGCGATTCGTTCTGAAACGGCTTTGGCGGAATAAGCCTGGTTGTGCAACGGAGGAGTTAAGAGTCATAATATGGACAAACCGAGAAAGCATAAAAACTTTCTCGGTTTGTCTGCGTTTTCCTATTTTTTAAACATTCTTAACAACTCTTCTTTTCCTTTAGCGCCTGCAGAAGCCGAAACAATTTTTCCATGTTCAAGCACCATTACAGATGGCACTGCGAGAACGCTGTAAGAAGTTGACAGTGTGACTTCTTCATCGATATTAACTTTACAAATTTTAAACTCCCCATGGTGTTCATTTGCGATTTCCTCTAAAATGGGAGCCATTTCTTGGCAGGGACCACACCAGTTGGCCCAAAACTCTACCATAACAGGTATATCAGATTCAAGAACTTCTTTTTGAAAATTTTCTTTGGTTACTGTAATACACGACATATTTTTCCTCCCTGTTTTAAAATAACTTGTTTCTAAATTTGGTATGATTGGTATTAACCGTTTTATCTGATTTAAAACTTTAATTTTATCATATCCCTTTTTGGTGCTTTTTTGCAAGTGAAATAAGGATCTTCAATTGGAAGATTAAAAGCTGGACAGTCCTTTCTTTACAGCCCGGTTGATTTAGAGTATAATAAACAAAAAGATTTGACGTTGGCGGAGCGTACTGCCAAAATTAGATCCCTGCAAATTAAGTGCGTTTTATTTACAACATTAAAGTAAGGAAGTGTTAGTTGTGGGAATCATTGAGAAGATGCGTCTGGACGGAAAAAAAGCATTTGTAACTGGCGGCGCCAGAGGAATTGGACGCAGCATTGCCACGGCATTAGCCGAGGCTGGAGCTGATGTAGCGCTGGTTGACCTAGATCTGACGGAGGCAGAAAAGGCGGCAGACGAAATAATGGAAGCAACCGGGAAAAAAATTTTTGCGGTCAAAGCTGATGTCACTTCGCCTGAAGATGTCAATGCGATGATTCAAACAGTGTTAGATCATTTTGGACGGATTGACGCAGCCTTTTGCAATGCTGGAATTTGTAAAAACGTACCGGCGGAAGAAATGACACTTGAAGAGTGGAGAAAAGTAATTGATATTAATTTGACTGGAGTTTTTCTTACAGCCCAAGCTGCCGGAAAGGTGATGATGAAACAGGGGGGAGGTTCTATTGTCAATACAGCGTCAATGTCTGCTCATATTGTCAATGTTCCACAGCCTCAGTGTTCTTATAATGCTTCCAAAGCGGGAGTGATTCAGCTTACAAAATCTCTTGCGGTGGAATGGGCTTCAAAAAACGTGCGTGTTAATTCTATCAGCCCGGGTTATATCGGTACGGAACTCACGTTAAATTCACCAACTTTGATTCCACTTATTGAACAGTGGAATACGGTTGCTCCGCTGCATAGGATGGGACGTCCGGATGAACTGCAGGCAATTGCTGTTTATCTCGCAGGAGACGCTAGTTCTTTTACAACCGGCTCTGATTTTGTAATTGATGGCGCTTTTACCTGCATATAAGTTTTATAAACTATTTTGAAAGAAGGACTTTTTTTGATTTATAGTACCATTTTGGATGCGTTGGGACATACGCCGATGATCCGTTTAAATCATCTGACTGGCCCGGAAGATGCAGAAATTGTTGTAAAATATGAGGGGGTTAATATTGGAGGATCAATTAAAACCCGAACGGCCTATAATATGATCGTTGAAGCAGAAAAAAAAGGCCTCATCGGTCCGGATACTATTATTGTTGAACCGACCAGTGGTAATCAGGGAATAGGCCTTGCCTTAGTTGGAGCGGTTAAAGGGTATAAGGTTGTTATTATTATGCCGGATTCGGTCAGTAAAGAGCGCCGGCTTTTGGTTACTCATTACGGGGCAGAGGTTGTGTTGGTTCACGATGATGGGGATATTGGAAAATGTATTGCTGAGTGCCTGCATCTTGCGGAGCAAATGGCTGATGAAAATCCAAATGTATTTGTTCCTCAGCAGTTTGAAAACCCGGATAATCCGTTGGTACATAAATATCATACAGCAGTAGAAATTTTGGAACAGGTAGAAGGTCCGATTCATGGTTTCTGTTCTGGTGTGGGAACAGGGGGGACTATTTCCGGAATTGGAGAAGTTTTAAAAAATCAATTTCCGGATATTGCTATATGGGCAGTAGAACCGGAACACGCAGCAATTCTTTCAGGTGGAAGCATTGGAACACATCTTCAGATGGGAATCGGAGATGGACTGATTCCTAAAAATTTGAATATGCAGATTTATGATCGGACAGTTACAATTACAGACGATGAGGCTTTGGAGACTTCCAAAAGATTGGCGCGAGATGAGGGGATTCTTTGCGGAATCTCCAGCGGCTCTAACGTTGCTGCTGCTATCAAAATGGCAAAGGAACTTGGAAAAGGAAAACGAATTGTTACCATTTTGCCGGATACCGGCGAACGTTATTTTTCTACACCTTTGTTTGAAGAATAAATTTAAAAAAGATTCAAAGAGGTCAACGGTAAAATCGTGGCCCTCTTTGAATCTTTTTAATTATCTTCCACGTCGCATGGAAATGAAGCTCTTTAAGCCGTTTAACAGAGTACCGGCGTTAATAATAACAATCAGAATGAAGAAAATGACTTCAAGATAAATCCAATATTGTACTTCCATAATCATCAGGACGGACTGAAAAAGAAGAATGATAGTGTTTAAAACCAACTTAGGAACCTGCATATTAAAATGAATAAAGCGTTTTGTCGTAACTGCACGTAGAATAAAAACAAGTAGACAGCTGATAAACGTAGCGCTTGCCGCTCCCAAACCTCCATACAGAGGTACTAATACCAGATATAAGGCTACGTTTACAACCGCTCCTACAAGGACTGTTAACATGGAAACCCTGTTTTGTTTCGCCACCATATAAATGCTGGAAAGAAAAGAAGAAAAACAGG
>CAUABB010000213.1 GCA_958427155.1 uncultured Oscillospiraceae bacterium
TTTTATGCCTAATTTTACATCCAGTCGAATTCCCGTACGGTTTCAGAGGCGATTTGTTCCCACCGGAAGAGATTTTGCGGACGTCCGCAGACGGTTGTGATGTCTTTGAGCGCGATATCAAAGTTGCAGTTATTTTGCCGGCATGCGGCAATAATATGCCGGAGTTCTTTACGGATAGAGTCTTCGTCCAGCGAAGGAACTGCCAGTTTGGACGGATTGGCTTTGGAAGCGATGACATAATCCCCGTGAACCGCTTCTGCCGCAATGTCAATATTAGCCCAGGGGGAGATGGATATTTTGCGGAGATGAGGAATTTGGCGCAGAATATCAATCTTATGATGGAGAGGCTCGCAGCATCCGTAGTACACAAGGCCGAAGGGCGCCATTGCCTTTTTCATATATTCAATGTCAAATTCTTCGTGCATGGCAGGGGAAACAGAAGCAAGAATTTGAGCAAGTCCACGCCCCCAAACTTGGCTGGCTTTTACATGGTCGTAGTCCGGATGCAGATCATTTGTCAAAGCGGCGGTTCCCTGAAGGCTGTAAGAATCGCCGTCAAAAAGATTGAGTTCTTCGTATTGACGAATTTTATCCAGAAAAATATGAGTTAATTTATCCACCAATGCATGTATAAATTCAGGCCGGTCAACCAAGTCGTAATACAAGGTGTTGACTCCACGATAAGTACAGATATCATCCCAGGTTTTGCATCCCAACAGGTAACCGGTAGGTTCTCCGGTGATTTTCACAGGGACTACATCACCAATTACTTCCGCTACTCGTTCAAACCGACGTTTTGTTTCGGCCTCGTCATAGGTGATTATTTCATTATGTAGTTTCTCCAAATCTTTTTCCGTGTCAATTTGGTTAACATATTGAATATCTTTTGCGTCTCCGCGCCCTTCGTGGTAAGAGCCGTCGCGCTGAGGTGTGATGCCGATTCCGGAAGAGTGGATTACCTTCTGAATCCTAATATAAGGAGGAACGACCATATCTGCCCGCATATGGTTCCATTTATAAACTGTTTGACGCATATATTGCTCAACGGCCTGCAAAACAGGATCATCTGAGACAATGGTGAGCTCGTCCCCTATCTCCATTTCCTCCCAGGGGATTTCGTCGATTAAAACAACAGGCCGGGAGGGCTTTAAATCATTTACCCTGCGGTGAAGGGTAATGTTGGCGTGGTTTTGGTCGGAGTTTGCAATTTCTGCATATTTTTTTGCCAGTTCCCGTAAAACATCATTACTTTTCATCACTCATGACCCTTTCTTTTTGCTGTTATTTATATTATACTGAAAAAAGCAGAAACGATAATGGCTTAGATTGCTTTTTGTTGGAACAATCTTGCGATGGAGAAAGACGATGAAGTATAAATCTTACTGGTATTTTAAAGCGCCGGATTCTTTTGACGAAACAAATTTGTTAATCTCGGATGGAATGGGGGCAATCTGTTCTGATACGTTCTCGCTTGACCGAAAGCATTTATACAATAACATTATAATGATTGTATCGGAAGGCGAACTTGTTGTAAAACAGGCGGGAAAGATACTACGTATTTCTTCTGGGGAAGGCGTCTTACTAGAACTGACATATCCACATAGTTATTACGTCTCAAAACCGGGGACACGTTTTGTCTGGTTCCATTTTCGGGGAAGCGCCGTTGACCCATACCTACAAAATTTGCGGGAAAGTGATTGGTTGCCTTTGGTGTTTTGCGGCTTGAACCTTGAGAATAAGGTTGAGGAGATGTTTGACCTAACAGTTGAAAAACCAAACGGGTTTGAGCTTTTGCTCTCTTGTAAAATTTACGATATTTTTCTTACCGCCATAACACCAACCTATCTTGCGGTGAAACAGGCGTCTTTTGGTAGGAGTGAGGCGTTTACACATCAGATCAATGAATATATTGACGAGAATATAGCGCGCCAATTAACGCTGGATGAGTTAGCTGCGTTTTGCAATAGGAGTAAATTTCACTTTTGTCATGTGTTTAAGGAACAGTTTCACGTTTCTCCCATGCAATATGTGATTAACCGGAAGATCGAATACGCGAAAAACGCGCTCCGTTTTTCAAACGATGCCGTAGCCACAGTTGCAAGTAAGGTAGGAATTGAGGATCAGGGCTATTTTTGTAAATTGTTTCACCGTATCGTGGGAGTTACGCCGACAGAATATCGTTTGTTAAAAGATGACAGCAGGTAAAATTCTTGCCAAATGTGTTTCTCTATGCTAAAATAAAACAGTTGCACCGCCTGCTGCAAGTGCATGGGGTATTAAAAAGCAGGGGGGCTGTGGGATTGGTTATTATTGAGGGCTTGCCCTTTTGAAAGGATATTGAACGAACATGGCACAGCAGAAAAAAATGGTCGAGGCTATCACCTCAATGGAAGAAGATTTTGCGCAATGGTATACCGACGTTGTAAAAAAAGCTGAGATGATTGACTATTCCAGCGTTAAGGGTTGCATGGTATTCCGTCCTTATGGTTATGCCATTTGGGAGAATATCCAAAAGGATCTGGATGC
The DNA here is from genome assembly GCA_958427155.1 of uncultured Oscillospiraceae bacterium. GTDB lineage: Bacteria > Bacillota > Clostridia > Oscillospirales > Ruminococcaceae > Metaruminococcus_A. The sequence goes on from CAUABB010000213.1 coordinate 2,527, forward strand.
CCGTTTCAAAGCGACTGGGCATGAGAACGTCTATATGCCGATGCTGATTCCCGAGAGTCTGCTCCAGAAGGAGAAAGACCACGTAGAGGGTTTTGCGCCGGAAGTGGCTTGGGTAACCCAAGGAGGACAGGAGAAACTCAGTGAGCGACTTTGTGTCCGTCCAACCTCCGAAGTGCTTTTCTGTGAGCATTACGCAAAGATCATAAACTCCTACCGTGACCTGCCTAAGCTTTACAACCAGTGGTGCTCGGTTATGCGTTGGGAGAAGACTACCCGCCCATTCCTTCGCAATTCAGAGTTTCTTTGGCAGGAGGGGCATACGATGCACGAAACTGCTGAAGAAGCCCAGGCAGAAACGATGCGGATGTTAAATGTTTATGCCGACTTTTATAAAGAGTCTCTGGCGATCCCGGTCGTTAAGGGCCAGAAGACTGAGAAAGAGAAATTCGCCGGCGCGGTGGCAACCTATACCATCGAGCCAATGATGCATAATGGTGTCGCCCTGCAGGGAGGTACTTCCCACTATTTCGGGGACGGCTTTGCCAAGAGCTTTGGGATCACCTTTACCGGGCGTGACAATACCTTGCAGTACCCGCACCAGACTTCCTGGGGGGTCTCCACCCGGATGATC
>CAUABB010000214.1 GCA_958427155.1 uncultured Oscillospiraceae bacterium
TCATTTTGCATAAAATCAATATGCTGGTCGGAAACAAACCGTTTCCAATCAAGCTTCAAAGCATGTAAATGCATTTCTCCTTGCGGCGCCGGGGACTCAATTTCGTCAAAGCTCGTAAAAGTATGGCTCCAGAAGCTGGTCCACCATTGCGCATTCAGTTCATCTATATTATTATGATATTTTTTTCTCAACCAAGCTCGAAAGGCTTCCTGGCAAAGCTCACAATGACATTCTCCACCGTATTCATTTGACACATGCCACATTTTGACTGCGGGGTGTTTTCCGTATCTCTCTGCCAGCAGAGTGTTCATCTCCCGCACTTTTTTTCGGTAATAAGGGGAAGTGAAACAGTGATTATGCCGAAATCCATGTAGATTTTTTACCCGTTCAGATGTCACTCGAAGCACCTCTGGATGATTTCTATCCATCCAGGCTGGACGGGCACCTGACGGCGTTGCAAGGATCACAGAAATTCCGTTTTGATAGAGTCGGTCCAGCGTTTCATCCAACCACTCAAAACGATATACGCCTTCAGAAGGCTCCAGTGCCTCCCAAGCAAATATCCCAACCGAAGCACTGTTAATCCCGGCGAGTTTCATCAACCTGCTATCCTCTGCCAGAATATCCGGCCTGTCAAGCCACTGGTCAGGATTATAGTCCCCACCATGAATCATATGAGGAACTCCAGAAAAAACCGACTTTGCTTTTTTTACATCTTTGTTCTGCATTTCCTGCCCCCCTTATAAGGTTCCTATTCTTTTTAAGACTACACATCCGCCGGTTATTTGTCAAGTAAAACAGTAAAAGCAATAGTCCTGCCTACTAAATAGTAGGCAGGACTATTGCTAACCACTTTTTTAATCTATTCTACAGAATTGGGACCACATTCCGTTTTCCCCGTTCGATTCTGCTCTTCCTGATACTCCCGAAAAAGTCGATTATACTGAAAAATATAGAGAACAAAAGAAAGAAGCAAAAAACATCCTGAAATCGCCATCATAACATATGCGATCACTTGCGGCATAGGTGGATAAGCAATCAACACCATCATCATCAGGTAAAACACAGCCGTTGAAGCTTTTCCGAACCACATCGCTCCATTTAACTTTTTTCCTTTGCGCAAAAGAACCAAACTGACAATTCCCATATAAAGTTCCTTTACCACAAACAGAACGAGCAAAATCCACATTCCAGGATACCGAAAGACCAAACAGAAAGCGATCGCCGCCTGAGTCAGTTTATCTGCAATCGGGTCGACTACCTTCCCCCAGTCAGTAATCATATTAAAATGACGCGCAATAAATCCATCTGCAACATCGGTAAAACCAGAAAGCAAAATTAAAACCGCCGGCAAGATATAATCCTTTGGCGTCTTTGCGATTACATAAGTCCACACAAAAAACGGAATTAGTACCAAACGCAAATAGGTCAAAATATTGGGAATGCTTAACAGCTCCCGCAATTTTACTTTCAATGCTTTTCTTCCTTTCCGAAACTTGAATTTTCCAGCACTTTCTTCATCAAAGCAGTGTTTCAACAACCGGACGTTCTACCGGATTTGGGGCATATTCACCCGCTAAATCTATCCCGTTTTCTTCCGTGCCGCTCATTGAACGAATCGTGCGCTGCATCAAATCTTGCACGGCCTGTTTTTGAGGCAACGTGCGATCTGCATAAAGAGGCTGCTTAATTACGACCTCTAAAAAAGGCTTTTTCCTCCACAGAGAGCGAACTCCCTTTGGCTTTTTGTAAACAAATTTAAGAGGTATAATCGGACATCCGGTCCGCACAGCAGTCAAAAAAGCGCCAGGGTGGAATGGACGCAGGCCCTCATAATACTTCACCAGCATCCCCTCTGGATAATAGTGTACCCATTCACCGCTTTCAATTCCTTTCTCCAGTTCCTTTTGAAATCTTGCAATCTGGATCGGATGGTCAGGAAGCGGCAGAACACCACAAGCCTTCAGCAACCAGCCCACAAACGGAAGTTCCAAATTTCTCCGTAAACTCACATAACGGACAAGATGCGGAAACAACGCCACTTTAACCATTGTGCAATCCATTGGATGAACATGATTGCTAACCGTTACCGCTCCTCTTTCGACAGAAGAAAGCCGTTCCCGCCCCTTTACAGTAAAACCGAGGAAAAAACTGTCAATCAAAGAAACGATTATCGCAAGAAAGTTTGTAAAAGCAGTTACCAGCCCACGACTTACTCTCGAATGTTTTGCGTATTTCCGATTAATTTTATCCGTATTTGGATGGGTAAAACGACGAATTCTAAGTTCATTAGGATGCTTATAACCGCTTTTACGGTATTCTTCTACAGCCTTGCGGTACATTGCGTCTGCCTGACGAACACATGCGCTCACCCTCATTTCTTCCCCACTGCGTGCGTAGGCAGTCTCCATTTCAAGGCGCTCTTGCGGATGTTCAAACCAGTAATCCATTTTGCGCGCCAAATCGTCCGCATCCCCCGCTTTAAACAGACTTCGCTCATCTAGTGCAAACTGTCGAGTAGCAGAAAGGTGCGAATCTGAAATTACAGGTACAACACCACAGGAAAGGGCCTCCATACAGGAAATCCCCTCTATTTCTGCATCTGACGCATGAATGTATAGGTCACATTCGTTAATCAGTTTTACCAGTTCCTCCGTGCTGTAAAAACCAAAAACAGGAGGACGTGCAAGTCCTTTTGAAAGATGTCGATATTCGGACTCTTTTGGTCCCTTTCCCGCAAAATAAAGCTGGATCCTGTCCCGATAACGACTCTTTTTAGCTGCCTCAATAATGAGATCCTGCCTTTTCTCCCCTGAAAGCCGTCCAATCATCAAAACGCGAAGGATGTTGTCAGAACAGCGTTTCGCTTTCCACTCCGAATGAGGGATAAATACATCATCCACCCCATTGGAAATAACACAAAGCTCCGCATTATAACCATGTTCCCTAAGTTGTTCCGCAATAAATTGACTGGGACAGTGAATGATACGAAACCGATTATAAAATACATTATAAAACCACCAATAAAGGAAACGGTTAACGGTTTTCCGTTTCCCCATTCCAATGCTGGAGGTAATATTTTCAGGCTGAACATGAAAAGCTGCTATCGTCGGTATATGGAGCTGACGAGCCAATTCCTCTCCTCGA
>CAUABB010000215.1 GCA_958427155.1 uncultured Oscillospiraceae bacterium
CTTCTTCAAAGAGTTCGCTAATACGGGAAGCCTCATACCGTGCCTGATAAACTGGAAGATAATTCTTCACAACACCACGCACTACAACACCAAGATTATCTTCATCGTGAACCTTTTGAATCACATTTTCACTGGTACGGGTTAGTCCTCCGTAAACAATCTGCGCCATTTCAATATCATCCCATTTTGCAAAACGAGGAAGGGAATTGTAGCCAAAAGTAGCAGGATAACCATATTGTTGATCATTACCATTTCTTACAGTCAGTCCCAGATGAAGTGCCTTTCCAGCTTTCTTAAGCTCACGCATAGCCTCCATTGCCTCGCCATAAGCACCGCCGGAGAGCATTTCCGGGGTAACACCATGAAGTTGAAGAATGTCCACGTGATCAGTCTTCATCAGACGAAGACTTTCATCCATATTGCTGATAATCGTTTTACGATCAAAAATATAAGTAGCGCCAACACCTGTCATATTGTCCCCACACTTTGTGGCGAGAATATATTCATCACGACGGTTAGAAATCGTTTTTCCAATGAAATATTCCGCCATTGGATATTCCGGGGAAGTATCAATATAGTTGATACCGTGATCCAAAGCGGTATTAAGTAATCTTGAAACATTTTCAAGGTCAAGATACCGTACATCCATTGTGCCAAGGCTCATAGTCGTAACCGATAATCCTGTTTTTCCTAAAATTCTTTTGTCCAAGTTGTTTCATTCCTTCCTGACTTATTAATTAGTAATTGTTAATTGATTTCAAGAACAAACTATATCATAATCATACACATTTTTAAAATAAAAGGCAAGTAATAAAACAACACATTTTGGTTTTGCCGCGAAACCCAAGAGAGGTATAAGACATCCACGAAGAAACAAACGAAGAGAGACGCCATACCCAAAAAGATAAAACTACACAAAATAAAAATTTTGTGTAGTTCGAGGGATGTGAAATTTATATAAATTAATAAAATACCTTATAACAGCGCTAACCTGGTTAACTTGATTTTTCCTCTATATTGACGTACAATAAAGTCATTGATCAAATTGATAATTGGGAAATCTGGAGAGAGATAAATGGCTTTAACAAAATATGATGACTTATTTCCGCAACTTCGGGATTATTTATTTTATCTAGAAACTATTAAAGGGCGTTCTCCTAAAACGGTACAGGAATATTATACTGATTTGCGGACTTTTTTCCGTTTTATCTTAATTTTCCATTCTGATGACCATTCGCCCCTTTCAGATGCCGATGCTTTTCAAAAAATCTCTATTTCCAGCGTTTCACTTAATCTCATTCGTTCTATTACCTTATCTGATATTTACGAATTTCTTCATTTTATCTCTTCGGAACGTTCCAACAGTGCTACAGCCCGCGCGCGTAAAGTATCTTCAATTCGTGGCTTTTTTAAATATCTTACAACTAATCAAAAAGTTTTAGACGAAAATCCCGCTTTAAATCTAGAGATTCCTTCTACACGTAAATCCCTGCCAAAATATTTGACTTTGGAACAGAGTTTAGAGCTTTTAAATAGTGTGGACGAAGAAGACGGAGATAATAGGCAGCGTGACTATTGCATTTTAACCTTATTTCTTAATTGTGGAATGAGACTTGCAGAACTGGTAGGAATCAACCTTCAAGATATTAGAGATAATACGCTGCGGTTGCTTGGAAAAGGAAATAAAGAAAGAAGTATTTATCTAAATGATGCCTGCTTAAGTGCTATTGCTGATTATTTAGAGGTGCGCTCCCAGTTACATCCGCATTCCAAAGATTCAAAAGCCCTATTTCTTTCCAGAAATGGAAACCGCATCAGTCGTAGACGTGTTCAACAAATTGTAGAGTCTTTCCTAAAAAAATCCGGCTTGGGACAGATGGGTTATTCAGTTCATAAACTTCGCCATACAGCGGCAACGCTCATGTATCAATACGGAGAAATTGATATCCGGGTTTTAAAGGATATTTTAGGACATGCCAACTTGGGAACAACTGAAATATATACCCACGTTTCTAGCCGACAGATGGAACATGCCGCCGAAAGCAATCCCCTTGCCCATGTAAAAAGTCAAAAATAAAAACTTCAAACAAAACAAAAAGAGGAGCGATATATCGCTCCTCTTTTTGTGATTTTTACGGCGTAACAGATGTAAAAGTGAATTCTTTTTCCGTTTCGTTATAATCGACTTCGACTGTATCACCGGACTGAAAAGCACCTTCCAAAAATTTTTCAGACAATTTATCTTCAATATTTGATGTAATCGCACGTCTTAAAGGACGGGCACCATAAACTGGATCATACCCAATCTGCGCAATATGGTCTATGCAGGCATCCGTAAAACGGATGTTAAGGTTTAAATTAGATACCCGCTTAGTAAGATTTTGAAGCATTTTCTCGGCAATCACTTTAATATCGTCATTAGTTAATTTATGGAAAACAATGATATCGTCAATCCTGTTCAAGAATTCAGGCTTAAAGTGCTGCTTTAATTCACCCATTACGTCTTCTTTAATTTCCTCGTCTCCCTTAACCATGTCTCCGGAAGACACAAAGCCAAGACTTTTTCGCTCACTGATCATCCTGGCGCCAATATTGGAGGTCATAATGATTACACTGTTTTTAAAGCTCACTTTACGCCCCTGTGAATCAGTCAGAATACCATCTTCCAAAATCTGAAGAAGCATATTGAAAACATCAGGATGAGCCTTTTCCACTTCATCAAACAGAATAACAGAATATGGTTTCCGACGAATCTTTTCGGTTAGCTGACCTCCGTCATCATATCCAACATACCCCGGAGGTGAGCCAACCATTCTGGAAACAGAATGTTTCTCCATATACTCCGACATATCAAGACGGATCATAGCGTTTTCGTCCCCAAAAAGTGCTTCAGCTAGCGCTTTACAGAGTTCGGTTTTACCAACACCAGTTGGTCCTAAGAACAGGAATGAGCCTATTGGCCGTTTCGGATCTTTTAAGCCAATTCTTCCTCGGCGAATTGCCTTTGAGATAGCAGAAACCGCTTCGTCCTGACCGACTACCCGTTCATGAAGCGTTTTCTCCATATTGAGGAGTCGTTCTCCCTCCTGTTCATTAAGTTGTTTTACCGGAATTCCGGTCCAACTTGAGACAAT
>CAUABB010000216.1 GCA_958427155.1 uncultured Oscillospiraceae bacterium
ATGTCCGTCGCTATTGCTATGATCTTTTTTGCTCCTATGGGTTTACGGTGGAAGAAAGCAAAGTGATTTCTGACGTTCTTTTGACTGCCGACCTTTATGGAATAGAGTCACATGGAATACAGAGGTTGATCCGATATCATAATGGAATTAAAGATGGTTCCATTCTCCCAAAAGCAAAATGGGAGATTACATATGAAACTAAGATTTCTGCTGTGATAAATGCCCATCAGGGGATGGGACAGATTGTTTCTAAAGCAGCAATGGAACTTGCGATCATAAAAGCAAAAGAACATGGATTTGGAGCCGTAGTGGTTAATCACTCAAATCATTATGGAATTGCTGGATATTACGCGTCGATGGCGTCCGCTGAAGATCTGGTTGGAATGTGTTTTACGAACACGGAAGCAATAGCAATTCCCACATTTGGCCGCAATGCCATGTTGGGGACAAACCCGATTTCTTTTGCCATGCCCGCCGATCCTATACCATTTCTTTATGACGCTGCAACAACTGTGGTTCCCCGTGGAAAGCTTGAGGTTTATAATAAAAAGGGCGAGCCTATGCCATTAGGATGGGCGGTGGATATTAAAGGATTAGACAGTACTAATGCGGGAGAGGTGGTAGAAAATATCATTCATAAATCGGGAGGAGGAATTTTACCGCTTGGTGGATCTTCTGAGGAAACGGGCTCTCATAAAGGGTACGGACTCGGCATGCTAGTGGAAATTGTAACTTCAATTTTTGCTGGGGGAACTACCTCAAATCATATTGGGCATTCCGGAAACGGAGAAACCTCAGAAGCTTTTTTTGCTCTCGATTATGGGATGTTTGGAGATAAAAAAGAGATAAAAAGGAGTTTTTCTGTTCTTTTGCAGGAATTACGAGATAGCGCGAAAGCAGAAGGAAAATCCCGTATCTATACCCACGGCGAAAAAGAGGTAGAGTCTAAAAAGGAAAAACTGAAGTATGGGCTTCCTGTCAACGAAAAAACGTTTTCAGAAATGAAGCAAATAGGTGAGGATGTGGGCCTTCGGTTCTCTGATTATTTTATAAACGATGCTGTGTTTTAAATCGATTTGTTTTTCCGTCTTCGCATATGACCTTATTTTCGTTTATTTTGCCTATAACATTTTATTTCAGAATGATGTATAATTAATATAGTTCGACGTGTAGTTTGCTTTGTGAAACGTAAATCCGGTTGAAAGCAGGCTGCACGTAAATTTTTGGTTCTTCTTGAGAGGGGATTTTTATGTATCAAGTCGGCGATACAGTATTATACGGCGCCGAAGGTGTCTGCGTGATTGATGAAATAACCAGCATGGATTTCGGTGGTGAGAAAAAAGAGTATTATGTACTTAAACCGGTTCACCAGGACGGTGCAACCTTTTACCTTCCTACGGGCAGTGCTGCTGCAGATGAAAAATTGCGCCGGGTGCTTTCGTTGGAAGAAATTTATGATCTAATCCGTGCTATGCCAGATGAGAGCGTTACCTGGATTGAAGACGAAGCTTTGAGAAAGCAGACTTATAAAGAAATTATCCAATCTGGCAATCGAATGAGATTGATTAGAGCTATCAAGGCTCTCCATTTTCATCAGGAGGCTTTGAAAGAGACAGGAAAAAAATTTCATCTTTGCGATGAGCGTTTTATGAAAGAAGCGGAAAAACTTTTATATGATGAGTTCGCTCATGTTTTAAAGATTGAGCCGGATCAGGTTTTGCCGTTTATTTTGGAACAGGTTGAATTGGAGGAAAAACGAAGAGAAAGATAGCAAAAGTCATTCGTTATACCAGAATAAATTTTTAATGTTTTTGAGAATGTAATTCTAATTTTTAGAAGAATTAAGATCTACGTTATTCTTGTGTTCTTGCAATTAACTAATTATATCTGTAAAATTTAAATGCCACCAAAGTACAGGTAGACTGATTTTGGTGGCGTTATTTTTTCCAGTTTGCGAACATTTTGTCTTTTGTAATAAATCTAGTGTAAAAATAAAAACTATAACTGTATAAAAATTATTATTTTATTGAGCGGAGGGTACTTTATGTGTACGGCAGTAACTTATAAGACAAAAGACTTTTATTTTGGAAGAACTCTGGATTATGAGTTCTCTTACGGGGATGAGATTACCATAACTCCGCGCAATTATCTCTTCCATTTTTGCAATAAGGGGATAATGAAAGAACATTATGCTATGATCGGTACGGCGCATATTGCAAAGAATTATCCTCTTTATTACGAAGCGGTTAACGAGAAAGGCTTGGGAATGGTTGGACTGAATTTTGTTGGAAATACAGTGTATAGGGAGGAGACATCTGAAAAAGATAATATAACACCCTTTGAATTTATTCCATGGCTTCTTGGACAGTGTACATCCGTAAAAGAGGCTCAGATTTTATTGGGTAAAATCAATTTAATCAATATTCCTTTCAGCGATGAATTGCCGTTGGCTCAACTTCACTGGATGATTGCGGACAGTACGGAAGCCATAACGGTGGAGTCAGTTCAAGAGGGAATAAAAATATATCATAATCCGGTAGGAGTTTTGACCAACAACCCACCTTTTGAAAAACAGATGTTTCAACTGAACAATTATATGAATCTATCACCGAAATCTCCTCAGAATCTTTTTTCAGATAAACTACCGTTACAAACTTATAGCCAGGGAATGGGGGCACTAGGACTTCCGGGAGATTTGTCTTCCCAATCACGTTTTGTCAGAGCCGCTTTTGTAAAGATGAATTCGGTTTCTGGGGACTCAGAATCTGAAAGTGTGAATCAGTTTTTTCATATTTTGGGATCTGTAGAACAGCAGAGAGGATGCTGCGATGTTGGAAACGGCCGGTTTGAAATTACAAATTATACATCTTGTTGTAATACCAACAGAGGAATTTATTACTATACAACTTATGGGAATCATCAGATTACAGCAGTGGATATGTACAAAGAAAATCTGGATGGGACTGATTTAATTCATTATCCTCTTATTCAGGATGAACAAATTAAAATGCAAAATTAGTCTAAGGTCTATATTTTGATTTAAAAATTTGATTTTTAAGAAAAAGCAGGGGGCTGATTTTATAAAATCAGCCCCCTGCTTTCATATGTTGCTCAGAAAGAAATTATAACTCGCG
>CAUABB010000217.1 GCA_958427155.1 uncultured Oscillospiraceae bacterium
TGGAACACATGATATAATGTAGTTATTCGGATTGCCATAGTATTGGGATCGTTAAATTTGTATAGTATCTTTCCTTTATTGATTTTTATCTAGATCGTATTTTACATTGATTCTATCAAACCAAAAGCGGAGTTTCCAACCTAAACGGTCAGACGGAAACTCCGCCTCACTTTGTAGATATCTCTTAAAACAAAATAAGAGTACTAAGGTATCGATCTTGCCTTGAAACAAAAACTCAAATGCGCCGAAATATAAAAAATAACGCAGACCAAATGATCTGCGTTATTTGGTGGAGGAAGATGGATTCGAACCATCGAAGCTGAAAGCAACAGATTTACAGTCTGCCCCCTTTGGCCACTCGGGAATTCCTCCAAGTCAAATATATTTAATTGGAGCTGGTGGACGGACTTGAACCCCCGACCTGCTGATTACAAATCAGCTGCTCTACCAACTGAGCTACACCAGCGAGAACGATATCTATTATATCATATCGTAATAAATATGTCAAGAAAAATATATTTTATTAACTTAGTTCTCAAATAATTCCCCTGTGATTTGAACCTGGATTAGTATACCATAGTGCAGAAGCCGTGTCAATTAAAAATTTGACTGGATGTTATAGAGCTATCATTATAGTAAAAATATTTTTCTAAAAATAATACAAATGGCGATAGGGGAATTGATAGAAAGAATTTTATTTTATTTTTTCTTGAGTTTTAAAAAAACGAGCTAGCTCTAAAAGTTTATTTTGACTTTCGGGGCTAAGATCTTGAGTCTCTTGGATAAAAGTCTGTATAAACTCATTAAAACTACTATTTCGGGAATGTTCAGACGTCTGGTAAGCAGCAGAAGAGGAGTTCAGTCTTCCTTCTTCATTTAAAAAGGTCTCGCCACGCTCCATTGGAACATCATCATATCCCATAAGCCATGCCTCATTGACGTTTAATGCGCGTGCAATTAATTCAATTCGATCTTGCTTGGGCTCAAATGTTCCTTTTAAATATTGGCTCATAGCACTTTTAGGAATCTTGGTTTTCGCACATAAATCGACCTGTTTTATTCCGCGAATGTGAAGCGCTGCAGACAACCTTGCTGAACAAGTTGAGATTCTCGGCATATAATTCCCTCCTGTTGTTATTATATATAAAAGTTCAGAAAAAATCAATTGATAAAAATAAAGTTTATTTTTTATAAAATTTTCCTTGACACTTTTTGTCGAAAATGGTATTCTAATAGTAGTTTAGAAAAAATAAACAGAATTTCTATATTAATTATTTGGATAAAAGCAAAAAGTTAAAATATAAAAAACAAGGCGAAAACATGAATTTTTTGGCCATATAAAAACTGTTATTTCTAATTCAATTCATTTTCTGCGCTAATTGTTACTTATATAGTTTAGAAAAAATAAATTAAATTAGCTGGTAGAGATTACGAGTTAGACTGTTTGTGAAAATGACGTTTTAAATTTTTCTGCTTAACAATTATAAATAGAGGCAAAGGAGATTTCTTTGATGAAAACGCTAGTAAATAAGCGCCTTTTTACGATCTTGAGTGGGTAATTGCTCTACCCTATAATTTTATGTGTAATTGGAAGTAAACGAGGGGTAACATGACGACATTAAAAGATATTGGACAGAATCTTCGTGAATATCGTATCCAAAAAGGTTATACGCAGGAGAGACTCGCCAATGAAGTGGGAACAAGTGCTTCCCATTTGAGACTAATTGAAAAAGGTGAGGGAAACCCCACATTTAAGACCATTGGTGCCTTGGCGAAAGCTCTTGAGGTCAGCTTAAATGATTTACTTCGAAATCATGAAAATATGAGCTTTTCTGATAAAAAATAAAAATTTTGAAATTATAATTTAACCCTAGATTTTCATTTTAAAAACTATATATCACCAACTTTATTGGTTCCAATTTTTTATCTTCCAAGCTTAATCTCCGTGTGTCTAATCAATTAAGCAGTGAGCTTCTGTTCAAAACGTTTAATAAAAGTGATAAGAGGTGTCCTGAACGATGGATTGCGCAACCTATAAATATCGAGTCGTTTCCCGGTGGCAGACTAATATGGATTATAAAGAGTACCTTGGATACGGTATTAGTATCCTCCGGCAAACTGAGCGAGAGGAAAGAGATGCCGGTGTTATTTGGGATATTTCCGATCGTGAGTCTTTGGTGTCGGAATTGGTAGAACGTTGCAATCGTTTTCAACTTGAACCAGTGCACTTTATGAATGTTATAGAAGATGCGTTACTTTCCCAGGGAAATGGTTTTCGCAACTTTTTTATTGATGGTTAAAATAAAAAATGAATTAAAAAGCCTTCGCCTAATGGCAGAGGAGCATAAAGAAGTATTGCGAAAATACTAACCTATGCCAAGTGAACGGGAAATATGAAACCTCTATGTGAATGGACGAACCATTTGCATAGAGGTTTTCTTTTGCTTCTTAAAATTTTTCAGCGTCCGCAGGACGCGCAGCCGTCACCGAATGGGGACGATCTTGGGGGCTTGGGGGGAATCCCTCAACAAGCATTTTGGCCGGTGCAATCCGGCCAAAATCGCAAAACATGTATATGTTTGCATTGCTTGCCACTTTGTTTTTTTAGAGGGCGCAAGGTTACTGTATTGACAGAAATCAAAAAAGGTAGTATGATTACAGTGTAATTGATTACAGCGTAATCACGAAAGGAGGATTAGTTAAATGGCATTAAAAGACCATTCACTTGACGATAAGATTGTTAAGGCGGCATTTGATGAATTTATGGAATTTGGTTTCCAAAAAGCTTCAATCCGCAAAATTGCTGATCGTGCAGGAGTGACCCCAGGAGCTGTATATACCCGCTATAACAGTAAAGATGCCTTGTTTTGCAGTTTGGTGAGCAATTTTCTTTCTTCTGTCAAGACTCAATCGGAACCAATCGGCAAAATGTATTATGATCTGCTGGAAAGTAAAAACGTGGATGCTCTTCTGGACGCAATTCGCAAGGAGGAAAAAATCTATCTCGATATTCTCTTCCAGTATTATGATGAATGTATCCTGTTTTTCTGCCGCAGCGAAGGAAGTTCTATTTATACGCTGATACAAAAAATGATGGAACATAAAACAGCAGAGACAGTAACTTTCCTGA
>CAUABB010000218.1 GCA_958427155.1 uncultured Oscillospiraceae bacterium
CGGCGTTTTTTCCGGAGGACTTCTCACCACGATTCTGTTCAGAGGTTGCCTCATCGGTCTGACTACACTAGCAGTTTTTGTATCGTTCTACGATACCTATCATCAGGTTGAAATTGCACGCACTGCTGCTTTCCTCACTCTGGTTATGACACAGCTAATTCACGTTTTTGAATGCAAAAGCGAAACCAAATCATTATTTACAGTTCATTATTTTAACAATATCAAATTGATTCTAGCTGTTTTACTATCAGCGACAGTGGTGTTCAGCGCGGTTTATGTACCCCCACTCCAAATAATTTTTTCCACGGTCTCTCTTTCCTTTTTGGATCTAGTTAAGGTATTGATTTACTGTATGGCTGTACCAGTCCTTTCTTCTTTATTTAAAATCATCCAAAAGAGATTTACACGCGTTAAAAAAGAAGACTAACATCTTTTCCTTCTTGCTATTAAAAAGCTGACAGGATATAATATAAATAAGAGACACGGGAATAAGTTACAAGGGGATGTTAAGCATGAAGGTTGGTATTTTAACAAGCGGCGGAGATTGTCCAGGGCTCAACGCAACCATCCGCGGAGCTGCGAAAGCGATTTACGAACAGGTAAACGACGCCCAAATTATCGGAATTGTTGACGGATATCACGGTTTAATTTACGGTGAGTCCCACAAAATGCACCCTGAAGATTTTTCTGGGATTCTCACCCGTGGCGGAACCATTTTAGGAACTTCCCGCCAACCATATAAAAAAATGCGAGTAATTGAAAACAATGTTGATAAAATTGAAAATATGAAGACCAATTATAAAAAAATGGGGCTTGATTGTTTACTGATCCTCGGAGGAAACGGAACACATAAGACAGCAAAACTACTTGCAGACGAAGGCCTCAACGTTATTGGTTTACCTAAAACGATTGATAACGACATTTGGGGAACCGACGTTACATTTGGTTTTCATACAGCTGTCGATATCGCAACTGAAGTAATTGACCGGATTCACACGACCGCTTGCAGTCATAAAAGAGTTATGGTAATTGAAATTATGGGAAATAAGGCCGGTTGGCTTTCTCTCTATTCAAGTATTGCCGGAGGCGCTGACATTGTTATTCTTCCTGAAATCCCATTTGATTTGGATAAAATTATCAATGCCGTTCAAAAGCGAGCTGATCATGGAAAAAACTTTTCAATTGTAGTTGTGGCTGAAGGAGCCATGGATAAAGAAGAAGCTAAAATGAAAAAGAAAGAGCGTGCAAAGCTGAGAGAAGAACGTGGAGAAACTACAGCCACTGCTCGAATTGCAAAAGGAATCAGTGAACAGATCGGATTTGACACACGGGTTGTTGTGCCAGGGCATATTGTCCGTGGCGGAAGCCCTTCTTCCTATGATCGGGTGCTGGCAACACAATTTGGAGTATATGCTGCACAACTGATTGATAAACGTTGTTATGGTGTTTCCGTGGCAATGAAAAACAACATTGTCACTCATAATCCGCTCGATGAGGTAGCAGGTATTACAAAATTTGTGCCAGTTGATCACCAAATGATCAAAACCGGGCGAATGATTGGCATGTCGTTTGGAGACTGATCTAACCAAAAGAAAGGATATCAACCGTTATGATCAAACATATTGTTCTTTACAACGCAAAAGATGGGAAGGAGTTCTATCTGCAAAATCAATACGCTCAAATGAAAAAGGCACTCACTTCTCTGGTGGGGAAAATTAACGGACTTTTAAAAGTAGAAGTTTCAGTAACTTATAATGAGACCTCGCATGATATCTGCCTTTATACAGAATTTGAAAGCCGTGAGGCTCTTGAAGCTTACAGGACTAACCCGTATCATCTGGAAGCAGCAAAATATGTTCGTAGTGTTACTAAAGATCGTGTCAGCGCTGACTATGAAATATAAAAAGCGCTTGCAATTAGCAGGTAAATTTAGTATAATAACTTTGTTGTCAAAAAATTGTTGCAGAATAAATCTGCAACAATTTTTTGATCATTAATAAAAGGAAGCGTATCGAAGTGGTCATAACGGGCCTGACTCGAAATCAGGTAGCCCTCACGGGCTCGTGGGTTCGAATCCCACCGCTTCCGCCATCGAAAAATCCAGTAACCATGCGGGTTTCTGGATTTTTTCTTTTTTATGCCCACTCCCAAAACCACCCAATTTTCGGCTGTTCTTTCCATAGTTTTGGAAAGAACAGCTTTTCCTAATTGACTGTATATGGATATGTATTGTGTATATGATCAGAATGTGGTATTCTTACATAAAAAGACAAGTATAGGAAAGGCTTTTAAAATGGACAAAATCAAAGAATTTATAAAGAGAAACAAGAAAATCATCATACCTGTTATAATAATGATTATGCTATTGATTGTGTCAGGCATTTACCTGATATCACAGGGGAATTCCGATTCGGATAAAAAAACAAATGAAACGAACGGCGAAACTGTTCAGACGTCAGAAGATGAAAAGAAAACTGATGCGGATAATGATAGCAAAGTAGAAGAAGATATTACAGACAAGTCATCTTCTCAAGCTGAGAATAAAAATAGCAGCGACGAAGGAAAAGAGAACGATAAAAGTGCAGATAACAGTTCAGATGGTAAAGAATCGTCTGATAGCGGTTCAGCCAATTCTTCTCATATACACGTGTGGAAAGAACACACTAAGGAAAAGTGGGTGTCTGACATTGTAACAGTAGTAGACGAACCGGAGCAGACTGTAAAATACAGTATTTACAGGATGTACTGGTATACAACCGGCAAATGGGAGAAAACACGTGATCCTGAACGGTTTGATCAATGGTATAAAAGTAAGGAGGGCGGACTTTATACTATATACCATCCGTATAAAAATCCTGAGGATAATCCGCTTTTCATCCAGTATGATAAAAACGGGAATCCGATGTATACTAATGACCATTCGATAATCGGACCATATTATGAAATTATTCCTGCTGTAACTCACGAAGAAGACCATGGATACTATGAGACATATGTAGATTACTATTATTGTGAATGCGGTGCTACCAAGTAGTTTGAGATCATATCTGAATGAAGATACCATTGAAATCTGAACCATAAGGTTTGGACATCAATGGTGTTTTTGTTATAAACCCAGTATTCATGC
>CAUABB010000219.1 GCA_958427155.1 uncultured Oscillospiraceae bacterium
TTTTGGGAATTCCTCTTTACGGGCGGGTCTGGGGCGTCGATAACACACAAATTGCAGGCAAAAGCATTAGAAGTCAAACCCTTCAGAAAATTATAAAAGGCTGTGATGCTAAAGTAACTTACGATCAAAAAAGTCAGTCTGTAAAGATTGAATTTGAAATCACCCAATCTAGTGGAGACTATACCGTAGGATGGAATACTGTTTTAAGTCCTGGAAAATATGTTGCCTGGTATGAAAATGATCAATCTTATCAGGCAAAACTGCAACTGGTTCAAAAATACAATTTAAAAGGGACAGGAACCTGGGCTCTTGGTCAAGAAGACTCATCAATTTGGGAACATTACGAAAGCTGGGCTAACGGGGAAGATGAAGAACAGCCGAAACCTCCGGCGCAGAACAATTTGATTTATACCGTTCAGCGCGGCGACTCTCTTTGGAAGATTGCTGAACAGTATTTAGGAAAGGGAAGCAGGTATCCGGAGATTATGAAATTAAATGGACTTTCCAACACAACGATCCATCCCGGCATGCAGTTAAAAATTCCCGGTAATTCAGAAAATCCAAGTGTCACTCCCCCTACTCCAACCTACCGTGAATATACGGTGAAACGCGGGGATTCTCTGTGGAAAATCGCATCCACTCAGCTGGGCTCCGGCAGCCGATATCCGGAAATTGTAAAACTGAACGGGCTGAAAAATGACACTATCTACCCCGGGCAGGTTTTAAAAATACCTCAATAAAGCAAAAAAGCAGGCGGATATCCGCCTGCTTTTTATCTGTTTTTCTGAATTTTGTCAATTTAAGGCTTCGCTTTTACATCATTGAACGCAGTTGCTCCTTCCAGTACAACCGTATTTTGATATCCAAAATATCTCAAACGCTGTTGCAGAAAATATGCGCGTTTAGCCCTTACACAAACCAGAAGTAATTTTTCATCTTTTCCAATTCCAGGAATCTCTCCATCAACAGAAGTAAGATCTACAAAAGTTGCACCAGGAATGGTAGGACGAGGAGCTACATCGATAATGCGGTAACCTTCGGCAGCTCCTGCATTATATTCCGCCGGCGTCATACTGACAAGAGCGCCACTGAGTTTATTTAACAGAATATATACCGCCTGAACAAAAGGATGAATCGCAGTAGAAAAAGGAGGCGCATAAGCATAGTCCGCGTTTTCAAAATCCTCCAATTTTGCGTTTAAATTTAGTCCCGTCACCGCAATATCCACCATTTTGTCAACCGCTCCAGGCCCCAGAACCTGCATACCAAGCAAGCGGTGTGTGATTTTGTCCGCAATCAATTTGGTTATAAAAAATGCCGAATCTGGATAATAATGAGCCTTATCGTCAGTAACTGCCAAAACTGTTACAACATCATATCCTGCTTCTCTGGCCTGAGATTCTGTCAGTCCAGTACGACCACAGTTAAGTCCCGGAAGTTTTACAACGCCAGTTCCTAAAACGCCGGGATAAACCTTCTTGGTTCCAGCAAGTATCTGGGCAAGTGTTCTTCCTTCTAAATTGGCAGATGACCCCATCGGTGACCACTGCTGTTTTCCGGTTAAACGATTTTTTACCAAAGCACAATCCCCAGCAGCATAAATATCGGGCAGATTAGTCTCCATACAAGGACCTGTAACAATTGTCCCTTTTTCCATGATCAAACCGCTGTCCTGCAAAAATTCAGTATTTGGACGGATTCCAACCGATAAAATAACCAGCTCTGCGTTTAAAAGCCCTTTGCTTGTTTTTACACCGCTTACCCTATCTGTCCCTTGAATCTCCTCCGCCTTGACACTGGTAAGAACACGGATTCCCTTTTGATTAAGATGTTTTTCAACATACTTTGCCATTTCACTATCCAGAATATTGGGCAAAATCTGTTCGGCAAAGTCGATTACTTCAACTGAAATTCCCAATCTCTGCAAATTTTCCGCAGCCTCTAACCCAATAAACCCGCCTCCTATGACAACGGCTTTTTTTACATCATGCTCCTGTGCGTAAGAACGAATATTGATAGCATCGGAAGGGGTTCTCATAGTGAATACCCCTTGCTTTTCCACTCCTTTTAAAGGAGGAATAATAGAAGACGCACCCGTAGCAATAACCAAACGATCATAAGAGTAAACTTCCGCTTCTCCTGTTTTTAAAAGGCGAACTGTAACCGTCTTTTCCGTACTGTTCAATGAGACTGCTTCCCGGCCCGTTAATACCTTTACACCTGTTAAAGCCGAGTAAGATTTTGGCGTATTAACAATCAACTCATCGCGGCTTTCAATTAATCCGCCCACATAATAAGGCAGGCCACACCCTGCATAAGAAATATCATCATCTTTTGTCAAAATTGTCACATTGATACTTCTATTCTCCCGTTTAAGTTTTGCGGCGGTTTTAGTACCGGCAGCAACTCCCCCAAGGACAATAACATTCATTATAATTACTCCTTTCCCGTTTACCTATTCCGAAAAGCTTCTTGGAAACCATCTTTTCCTGAATCAATACTCGATTAAGATATCATTATTATAACATCACAGCTACCCTGCTACAAGCGCATCTTTGTTTCATCTGTGATATAAACTACATTAATTTCGTATCAGCCGATCGACTCATAATGCTTGGTATACAAAATCCTCCCAATAGGCAATCATGGACAGAACTATAACCCCATCTAAAAAAAGAGATTCTATTGAAACGCATATCGCCTTCAGAATAGTAGCGCCGGTCAACATAATTTTAATTGATAATATGTTAAAAGGTATTTATATTGGTGCACAACATTTAAATTAAAACAAAAAGAAAAGAGCCTGAAGCAAAATAACTTCAGGCTCTACTTGGCAGGGGCAGAAGGACTTGAACCCTCGGCACGCGGTTTTGGAGACCGCTGCTCTACCAACTGAGCTATACCCCTATTTATTTAACAACAAATGGTGGGCCATCAGGGACTCGAACCCCGGACCGACCGGTTATGAGCCGGTTGCTCTAACCAACTGAGCTAATGGCCCCTACCTAAAAATTTGAATTTGGAGCTGATAAATTTATTATCAGCTCCATAACCCAACGTGTTGGCACCGCTCTATCTTCCCAGGCCGTTGCCAGCCAAGTATTTTCGAC
>CAUABB010000220.1 GCA_958427155.1 uncultured Oscillospiraceae bacterium
TTCCCGAATTTTTTTCTGTTCTTCAGTAGCGTCTTTTTGTTCAACAATGCCAAGGAGCCCCTTTTCATCGCGCAAAATCCGCCCATAACCAGTGGGGTCAGGCAGTTCTGCGGAAACTATTGTTACACTGTTTCCCTGCTGTACATGAAACGCATGCGCAGCCTCTATTGTCTCCCTGTTAATAAAAGGCGCATCTCCATAAAGAACCAAAAGGTCGGCTTCTTCATTCCGTTTCAAAAAGTCTTCTGCCATTTTTAAAGCATGACCTGTTCCAAGTCTCTCCTTCTGTAAAACAGTTTCGCAGCTCCCGTTTAAATAACTTTCAACCTGCTCATGTCCATAACCAGTAACAACGCAAATTCTGCTGATTTCCGCTTTCTGACATGCAGAAACGACCCATGCAAGCATGGGTTTATACAAAACCTCACACAACACTTTGGGCTTTTGTGACATCATCCGCTTGCCTTCCCCGGCAGCTAAAATAACCGCTATTGTTTCACACAAAGCGAACTTCACTCCCTTTTTGTGAATTATATTTCCGACCAGACATCCAACTAACAATTAATATATGCTATTAGAAAAAAATATCTACATTCGAGAGGCCCGGATTTCAGTTTGCCATAACAAAGCACAATTACACAATCTTGTAGTAAACCATACAAATCATTTTGGAATTAGTATTATTATCTCAATTTTCAGGGCGTATTGCAACCCTTATTTGTGAAACTCTCTGAAATAACTGGATTTCCCCTATTTTTTCAAAAAAAAATTGATAAATATATAGAAAAACTCTGGAATCTTTGGTATAATGTGAAACGAGCCTAGAGAAGATCAGGCATACAAAACACTTTCTCGTCTCGCCTGCGGAAATTTTTATTTTTGCGGGCTTGATTTGTGAGGCTTTTGTAAAAAATGTTTGGAGGTAGAATGCAAGTGAGCAAAAAGTACGTGTACCTTTTTTCCGAAGGCAACGGAAAAATGAGAGAGCTGCTTGGCGGTAAAGGCGCAAACCTGGCTGAGATGACCAATCTTGGTCTTCCGGTTCCACAGGGTTTCACCATCACCACTGAAGCCTGCACCCAGTACTATGAGGACGGTAGAAAAATTAACGATGAAATCCAGGCAGAGATCATGGAATACATCGGCAAAATGGAGGAAATCGTCGGTAAGAAATTTGGCGATCATGAAAATCCTCTTCTCGTTTCTGTCCGTTCTGGCGCCAGAGCTTCCATGCCTGGTATGATGGACACCATCCTCAACCTCGGTCTGAACGAGGAAGTCGTTGAGGTTATGGCAAAAAAATCCGGTAATCCGCGCTGGGCTTACGACTGTTACAGAAGATTTATCCAGATGTATTCTGACGTTGTTATGGAAGTCGGCAAAAAATACTTTGAGGAACTCATTGACAAAATGAAAGCGGAAAAAGGCGTTACACAGGATACCGAGCTGACCGCTGAAGACCTCAAAGAACTGGCGAATCAGTTTAAAGCAGAGTACAAAGCTAAAATTGGCGAGGATTTCCCGTCTGATCCGAAAGAGCAGCTGATGGGCGCTATTAAAGCGGTTTTCCGTTCTTGGGACAATCCGCGCGCAAATGTTTACAGAAGAATGAACGATATTCCTTACTCTTGGGGCACCGCCGTTAACGTTCAGATGATGGCATTCGGTAACATGGGTGAGACCTCTGGTACTGGTGTTGCTTTCACGAGAAACCCTGCAACCGGTGAGAAAAAGCTCTTCGGTGAGTTCCTGATGAACGCTCAGGGCGAAGACGTTGTGGCAGGTGTTCGTACCCCGCAGACTATCGATCAGCTTGCTGAGGTTATGCCGGAGTGCTACAAACAGTTTGTTGAGATCTGCCATACACTGGAAAACCATTACAGAGACATGCAGGATATGGAGTTTACCATTGAGGACAAGAAACTTTACATGCTGCAGACTCGTAACGGTAAGAGAACCGCTGCTGCTGCTTTGAAAATCGCCTGCGACCTCGTTGATGAAGGTATGATTTCCGAAAAAGAAGCAGTTGCAATGATTGATCCGAGAACGCTTGATTCTCTGCTCCATCCGCAGTTTGACGCTGCTGCTCTGAAAAAAGCAACTCCAGTTGCTACCGCTCTGGCTGCTTCTCCGGGTGCTGCCTGCGGCCGTATCGTCTTTACTGCTGACGACGCAAAAGAGTGGGCTGAAAAAGGCGAAAAGGTTGTTCTGGTTCGTCTGGAGACCTCTCCGGAAGACATTGAAGGTATGGTTGCCGCTCAGGGTATCCTGACCGTTCGCGGTGGTATGACTTCTCACGCTGCTGTTGTTGCGCGTGGTATGGGTACTTGCTGTGTATCTGGCTGTGGCGAGATCAAAATGGATGAGGCTAACAAGAAGTTTGAACTGGCTGGTAGAACCTATAAAGAAGGCGATTACATCTCTCTTGACGGTTCAACCGGTAACATTTACGGCGAAGCGATTCCGACCGTAGAAGCTTCTATTTCCGGCGAGTTCGGACGGATTATGGACTGGGCTGATAAGTTCCGTGTTCTTCAGGTTCGTACCAATGCCGACAATCCACGTGATGCAAAACAGGCGAAAAAATTTGGCGCTGAAGGGATTGGCCTTTGCCGGACTGAGCATATGTTCTTTGAAGCGGATCGTATTCCGGCAATCCGTGAGATGATCTGCTCTGATACTGTTGAGGGTCGTGAGAAGGCTCTTGCGAAACTTGAGCCGATGCAGCAGGGCGACTTTGAAGCAATGTACGAGGCGATGGAAGGTTCTCCGATCACCATCCGTTTCTTGGATCCGCCGCTTCATGAGTTCGTTCCGACCGAAGAAGCTGACATTGAGTTGCTTGCGAAAGACACCGGTAAAACCGTTGCTGACGTTAAAGCAATCATCGCTTCTCTTCACGAGTTTAACCCGATGATGGGTCATCGTGGTTGCCGTCTGGCTGTTACTTACCCTGAAATTGCCGTTATGCAGACTAAAGCTGTTATTAAAGCTGCTTTAAATGTCCAGGCAAAACATCCGGATTGGAATATTGTTCCTGAAATTATGATTCCGCTGGTCGGTGAAGTCAAA
>CAUABB010000221.1 GCA_958427155.1 uncultured Oscillospiraceae bacterium
CAACGCCACCTTTTCCGCTGACAACACCGATAACCTTTTTCACCTTACTCATTTCGTTCAGTGGAAAAAGCATACTTTCTGCTTCGCGTTCTCCACAGTTCTGGCTGCAAGAAGAACAGTTGTGGTTGCAGTTTTCACTCATTTTCACTCGTCTCCTCTTTTTTCAAACCGGCAGTGACAGCACCCCTGCTGCGGGCATTCCCGGTCTGCTATTTCATAATTTCCGCCCTCAATAATTAGCCGCCTGCTCAGGACCAGCGCCTCTGCCATTCGCTTTCTCGCAGAATAAAGTACCCTTTGAAGGGTACCACGCGAAATATTCATCCGTTCCGCGGCATCCTCCTGGTCTAACCCTTCGAGGTCACAGAGACGAACTGCTTCCAGCTCTTCTACTGTCATTTGAACCGGTGGCCCTTCACAATGGTCAGGTGAAAACTGCCTGCAAAACGGTTCCGCACAGACCCTGCGGCATTTTGACACCCTTGGCATGACAATCTCCCCTCATCTATCATTATGGGCATATGCACACATATATTATACTGTGCATATGCCCACCTGTCAAGTTGAAAACAAAAAAATTAAACGGCAGCTCCACTTCCACAGAGCTGCCGTTTACCTTTGGCGTAAAACGCAAACACTAAGCGTTCTCTTCAATATATTTTACAATATCCCCAACCGTTTTGATGTTCTCAACCTGGTCATCCGGAATCTCAACATCAAACTCTTCTTCCAAGGACATCACAAGGTCTACAACATCCAGAGAATCTGCTCCAAGATCCTCTGTAATCGAAGACTCCATTGTAACTTTATCCTCTTCAACATCAAGCTGGTCTACCAAAATTCCTTTTACTTTTTCAAATACCATAAATATCCTCCTCAAAATATTTCAAAAACTACTAAAACGCGGCTTCTTCAGAATAAACGCCGATTTTTCTGAACTTATTATAACGACTATCCAGCAAAAGATCAATATCTATTTTGGACAATTTTTCTATTGTTTCATCCAGATATTGTGAAATCTGCTCTGCCATACCCACAGGATCCGTAGAAGCGTCCCCATTTGGTTCTGAAATAATCGCCTCAGCAACTCCGAACTCAGTCAGATCCTCCGCTGTAATTTTTAACATTTCAGCTGCTTCCTTTTCACGGGACGCATCTTTCCACAGGATACTCGCACAGCCACGGGGAGAAATCACTGAATAAAGGGCATTTTCCAACATTGCAAGCTGATCACATACTCCAAGAGCCAATGCGCCTCCACTTCCGCCCTCTCCCAAAACGATCGAGATAATTGGCGTTTTAATTCCCGCAAACTCGTAAAGATTTCTGGCAATCGCCTCACCCTGCCCCCGCTCTTCCGCAGCAACACCGCAAAACGCGCCGGGTGTATCAATAAAACAGATAATTGGCCGATGAAATTTTTCTGCCTGGCGTGCAAGCCGAAGTGCCTTTCGATATCCCTCCGGATGAGGCATTGCAAAATTGCAGGCTTTATTTTCGTTGATATTTCGTCCTTTTACCTGAGCAATCACTGTTACTGGACGTCCATGAAAGCTGGCAATCCCGCCCGTAATCGCTCCGTCATCTCCAAAAAGACGATCTCCATGCAGTTCAAAATACTCATCAAACAGAAGCGGAATATAATCGTGAATAGTTGGACGCTCTTTTTTCCGAATTGTCTCCATCCGTTCCCAAGGTGTTTTTAAATTCATTTCGCGCCCTCCTTTGTATGAAGACGGATTAAGTGGGAAAGAGTCCGACGCATTCTGTCGCGGCTAACCACCATATCAGCAAAACCATGTTCCAACAAAAATTCTGCTGACTGGAAATCATCTGGAAGGTGCTGACGAATTGTCCCCTCAATCACCCGACGCCCTGCAAATCCT
The DNA here is from genome assembly GCA_958427155.1 of uncultured Oscillospiraceae bacterium. Taxonomy (GTDB): domain Bacteria; phylum Bacillota; class Clostridia; order Oscillospirales; family Ruminococcaceae; genus Metaruminococcus_A. The sequence goes on from CAUABB010000221.1 coordinate 1,887, forward strand.
ACAACTACTTTGGGCTCTGCAATAATAATGTCTCCTAAAGACGCAAACGAAGCAGTCACACCGCCGGTAGTAGGGTCCGTTAAAACGGTGATATATAAAAGTCCTCTATCGCTGTGGCGGGCGGCAGCGGCAGAAGTTTTCGCCATCTGCATCAAGGAAATAATTCCCTCCTGCATCCTCGCACCACCGCTCGCTGTAAAAATAATAACAGGAAGCTTTTTTTCCGTCGCTCGCTCAAACAGCCGAGCAATTTTTTCGCCAACAACAGAGCCCATAGACGCCATCATAAAACGGGAATCCATGATCCCAATTGCACAGCGATTTCCTCTAATGGTACACTCTCCGGTAATAACTGCATCCTTAAGCCCAGTTTTTTCACGCAGTTCCGAAAGCTTTTCATCATATCCAGCGAATCCAAGCGGGTTAACACTGGTCAAGCTAGCATCGTATTCTTCAAAGCTTCCTTTATCCACAGTGATATCAAGCCGTTCGGAAGCCGAGAGACGAGCATGGTAACCACAACCGACACAAACCTTTTTTGCCGCCTCAAAATCTTCCGCGAACATTACCTTTCCACAACGAGGACATTTAAACAGAAGGTTGGAGGGGATATTTACCTTGCCGCTCGGCTCTTTGGTATCCTGCGCAGAACGGGTTTTAACTATTTTAAACAAATCTTCCAGCAAACCGGTCCCACCTCATTTCCTACTTCATTACGTTTTTCCGGTTTAAAAAACCGATATCGTAGTCAGCGCTTTCAAAATCCGGATCACGAATCAAAGAAAGCTGAAAGTCGATATTGGTATCGACTCCTTCCACCAAAAATTCTGCCAAAGCCCATTTCATCTTCATAATAGCTTGCTCCCGGTCAGGGGCATAGGCTATAAGCTTGGCAATCATATTATCGTAATACGGTGTAATTTCATATCCCTGATAAACAGCACTGTCAATTCGCACACCAGGACCTCCAGGCAGATGAAGTGCTGTAATCCTCCCCGGAGAAGGACGAAAATTATATTTCGGATTTTCCGCATTAATACGGCACTCAATCGCATGTCCCGTTATCCGAATATCTTCTTGACGGAAAGGAAGCACTTCTCCGCCGGCAATCAAAAGTTGCTGTTTCACCAGGTCAATCCCCGTGACCTGCTCAGTAATCGGATGCTCTACCTGG
>CAUABB010000222.1 GCA_958427155.1 uncultured Oscillospiraceae bacterium
AAAAGTCTTGTTTCCCTATTACAAAAACATGGTGGAAAGGCGCTCGGTTTCTGCGGGACAGATGGCGGCATGATCGACGTCAAAAAAATGGAAGGCGAAAATGATCTTGGTTATGTCGGTGACATTGTCGGCATCAATACCGATCCAATTGTCAACGCTCTCGACAACGGCTATATTCCAGTTATTGCAACCGTTGCAGCGGACGAAAACGGTCAGATTTACAATATTAACGCCGATACAGCCGCCGCCCGTATCGCCTCCGCTCTCGGCGCAGAAAACGTCATTTTGATGACAGATATCCGCGGCCTTCTCAGAGACAAAGACGATGAAGAAACTTTGATTCCGGTAGTACAGGTCAGCGAAGTTCCTTATCTGATCAACCAGGGCATTATTTCCGGCGGAATGATTCCAAAAATTCAGTGCTGCGTAGAAGCGGTGCGAAGAGGTGTCAACCGCGCATTTATTATTGATGGGCGGATTCCTCATTCGATCCTGATTGAGATGCTTTCCAATGAAGGCATTGGCACTATGTTCCTTTAATGAAGAAAGGCGGACAGCATGAATTCACAAGAATTAAAAACAGTTGACAAACAATATGTCGCCAACACCTATGCACGTTTTGACCTTGCACTGAAGTCTGGAAAAGGTGCAATTTGTTTTGATGAGGAAGGAAAATCCTATATTGATTTCACCAGCGGAATCGGGGTCAATTCTCTTGGATTCTGTGATGATAAGTGGGCCTCAGCAATTTCCAAACAGGCAACCACTCTTAATCACATCTCTAACTTATATTACACGGAGCCCGGCGCAATTCTTGCCAAATCTCTCTGCAAAACAACCGGATACAAAAAAGTGTTTTTCGGAAATTCCGGTGCCGAAGCAAACGAAGGCGCGATTAAAGCCGCCCGAAAATACAGCTTTGACAAATACGGTGAAGGGCGTTCTACTATTCTGACATTGGTTAACTCTTTTCACGGAAGAACGGTCACCACCCTTTCCGCTACCGGCCAGGAACATTTTCACCAGTTTTTCTTCCCCTTTACCGGGAATTTTGCCTACGCTTTGGCAAACGATATTGACGATGTCAAAGAAAAAATGGACGCTTCCGTCTGCGCGGTAATGATTGAGTTCATTCAGGGAGAAGGCGGTGTTGTGCCGCTTGACGAAGGATTTGTAAAAGAGCTTGCTGCTCTTTGCGCGGAGAAAGATGTACTCCTGATCGCGGATGAGGTACAGACCGGTGTGGGCCGGACTGGGAAATTCTTGGCTTCCGAGTGGTACGGCGTTCATCCGGACATCACCACTCTTGCCAAAGGCTTGGGTGGCGGATTACCAATCGGGGCAGTCCTCTTCGGTGAAAAAACTGAGTCCGTTCTAGGTTATGGTGATCACGGTTCTACCTTTGGTGCGAACCCGATCAGCTGTGCTGGAGCGAATATTGTTATGGAAACGATTTCCAAACCAGAATTTCTTAATAAAGTTGCTTCTCGTTTTGAACAAATCCAAAAGAAACTTTCTGGTTGTACGGAGGTTTCCGGTATCACCGGAAAAGGGATGATGATCGGAATTTCCTTAAAGAATAAAAAATCAGGAGAAATTGCTAAAACTTGTATTGAACACGGCCTTCTGGTTTTGACCGCCCAAGACAAAGTACGGTTGCTTCCCCCCTTAACCATTACAGACGAAGAACTGAACAAAGGATTGGAAATCCTTGCGGACGTGCTGAATTCATAAAGGAGGAATACTATGAAACACCTGCTGAAAATGCTTGATCTTTCCAAAGAGGAAATTATAAACTTACTCAATTTAGCGGATCAGCTTAAATATGAGAAAAAATACGGGATTCCCCACAAACATTTGGAAGGCAAAACACTGGGAATGATCTTTCAAAAAGCTTCCACCCGTACCCGTGTCTCTTTTGAAGTTGGGATGTATCAGCTCGGCGGAAAAGCGCTTTTTTTAAGCTCCAATGACCTGCAGATTGGTCGGGGCGAACCGGTACAGGACACCGCACGAGTTCTCTCTCGCTATCTGGATGGCATTATGATCCGTACTTTTGCCCAACAGGAAGTTGAGGATCTCGCAAACTACGGCAGTATTCCTGTCATCAATGGCCTGACCGATTTTTGTCACCCCTGTCAGGTGCTTGCCGATCTGATGACCATCCGGGAATATAAAGGTACTCTGGAAGGACTTAAAATGTGCTATATCGGCGACGGGAACAACATGGCGAACTCTCTGATCGTGGGCGGTATCAAAACTGGGATGCAGGTTTCCATTGCCTGTCCAGCTGAGTACCGTCCTGCCAAAGAGGTATTGGAATATGCTTACGAAAACGGAAAATTCTCCATGACGGAAGATATCCTTAAAGCGGCGGAAAACGCAGATGTAATCTTTACTGACGTTTGGGCCTCAATGGGACAGGAAGGAGAAGCGGAAAAGCGGAAAAAGGCCTTCGCTGGCTATCAGGTTAACGCTGCGGTTATGGCGGTGGCCAAACCCGACGCGATGGTCCAACATTGCCTGCCTGCTCACAGAGAAGAAGAAATTACCACTGAAGTATTTGAAAAACACGCCGATGAAATCTTTGAAGAAGCGGAAAATCGTCTTCACGCGCAAAAAGCGGTTCTGGTAACTTTGATGAAAGACAAAAAAGCAAAGTAAATGATTTCATTAATGCAGCTTATGTGTGAACTTTTTCACGTTTATTCGCAGTAAATCATTAAGCCCGGCTGAAAATTCAGCCGGGCCTTTTCTTATATTCCCAATTTATTCTCAGAGGGTACACTTCCGGTTAAAGGCATTGAAAACTTATAGTGAAACCGATTCATTCCCTGACGCTCGTAAAACGTGTGGGCGCGTTCCCGAATCAGGTTGCAGCAGACCTCAAGCTGTACACAGCCCTTTTCTTTCGCTGCATGACAAGCACAATCAAAAAGCTGTTTGCCAATTCCTTCTGAACGGTGTCCATCCGTTACTGCCAGTTCCATAATTTCAGCTACCTTTGCCGCATGGTGAAGCTGATTTTCCATTCGCAGGTTCAGGCACCCTAT
>CAUABB010000223.1 GCA_958427155.1 uncultured Oscillospiraceae bacterium
CGGGAATGGGTTATTCCCGAGCATGGAGGCGAGGAAGGGAATCCTGTTGTGTACCGTTCGCTGAAGCCGCTTCAGGCTGTGATTACGGGGGCGGAAGTTGTTGGAAATTGGACTCGGTATCGGGGAAATGTCTGGATGGCTCGGATTCCAAATGGGGTTTTTGGCTCTTATAATCCGTATACGTCTGAGATTTTTGGAGACTGGTATTATTCCGAAAAGCGGTTTCATACGGGAGAGGTGTATCTGAACGGACGTTCCATGTACGAAACCGATTCTCTGGAAGATGTGCTGAATCCTCAGAAGGAGCCGCTTTCCTGGGAGCCTGCATTCAGCGTTTATAAATGGTATACCTGCCAGGAGGGGGACTGCACACTGCTTTACGCAAACTTTCAGGGAGCAGATCCAAATTTGGAAACGGTTGAGATTAATGTGCGGAAGGCTTGCTTTTATCCGGAAAAGACCGGATTGAATTACATTACCCTGTCAGGTTTTACCGTGAAACAGGCGGCAACTAATTGGGCGCCTCCTACTGCGTATCAGGAAGGAATGATTGGTCCGCACTGGAGCAAAGGCTGGGTAATTGAAGACTGTGAAATATCTGATTCTAAATGTTGCGGGATCTCTTTGGGAAAATATTTACAACCTGAAAATGAAAATAAATGGTCTCTCAAGCGCTTAAAACACGGAACCCAGACTGAGCGTGACGCTATTTGTCAAGCACAACTGGAAGGATGGACGAAAGAAAACATTGGTTCTCATATTGTACGCCGCTGCAACATTCACCACTGTGAGCAGACTGGAATTGTAGGGCATCTGGGTGGCGTATTTTCTTTAATTGAAGATAACCATATCCATCATATTAATAACAAACAGCAGCTTAACGGCGCTGAAATTGGTGGCATTAAAATGCATGCGGCAATTGATGTGATTTTCCGCCGAAACCATATTCATCACTGCACCAGAGGAATTTGGCTGGACTGGCAGGCACAGGGAACTCGTGTAACGCAGAATTTGTTTCATGACAATATGCCGCCTGCCAATGTGGAAGTGCGGGAAGGCCTGACACTGGGCGAGGACATTTTTGTAGAGGTAAGTCATGGCCCCACTTTGATTGACAACAATATTATGCTTTCTGCTTTTTCCGCAAAGCTTGCAACGCAAGGGGTCGCTTTTGTACATAATATAATCGGGGGGCCATTTACCAGTGTAGGACTGGGAACGGATAATGCTGGGACAACGCAGCCGCGTTATACGCCATATCATGTTCCGCATAGAACGGAAATCGCCGGCTTTATGACATTCCTTCATGGAGATGACCGCTTTTACAATAATATTTTTGTTCAGAACGAAATCCCGGAGCGTTTTGTAGAGTTTGGCAAAAACGGTCCGTGGGGCGCGGTGAACCAGGTTGTGGGAACACAGCCTTTCAGCGGATATCCCACGCAGGAGGAATATTTGGCCCGCTTTTTCGCGGAAGGCGATACAGGGCGGAAAGAAGATCGCAGCAAATATTACACCAAGCTTCCGGTGTATACAGGCGGAAATGTTTATTTTAACGGTGCGAAACCCTGCGAAAAGGAAAACAACTGTTGGGAGGATACCGGGCATACGGTGTATCTGAAGATAGCCGAGCGGGACGGCGAGTATTTCTTGGAGACAAATCTCTATGACTTCCTGCCGGAATTTGAGACCGGCGTGATTTCCACCGAGGTTTTGGGAGAGGCGTTTGAGCCCGAAGAGCGGTTTGAGAATCCGGACGGAACGGAAATTATTTTCAACAGGGATTATTTTGACAATTTAAGAGGAATTAATCCTTTGGCGGGACCGTTTTCTCGGAAAGAAGACGCAGAGAGAGCTTTGGCGTAAAGCAAAAAGATTTTTATAAAAATAAAAAAGGCTGACAGAATGTTCTGTCAGCCTTTTTGTCGCACTGGGGGAAAGGAAGAGCCAATCTGCGAAATGGATGTTCGGAATCTTTTGTTTGTATTGATGTTTTCGAGTACGAAATAGAATTTTGTCTGTGGTTTAGAACGGTTCTTTAAAAACAACGGATTTGAATTTTACCCAAAGCTTTTGTGGCTTTTGACACACTGCCAATTTTGGGTTTCAAACAATCATGAATATTGTGACTTTACGGACGCAGACTGATTTTTAGGCAGGAGAGATCAGCTGCTTTCTCTTTTGGCAGATCGATCATTAGACCTGCCGCAGTTTGACGGAAGTGCAGTTTTCCACAGCCAAGGAGCTCAACGCCTTCAACTGGTTCTTGTCCAAGTGGGAGAGAGTGAACAATTGCGAGCTCCCCTGGCCAGCGCATCAGAAAAGCGTAGATAGTATCTTTTTTAGAAGTAAAGCGAATATCGTCTGTCTTCCAGTCAATTTCATTTTCATCAACATGAGCGGGTTCCCATTTAGTCGCTTCAGGCTCTTCTTCGACATTGGCTTCATAGTTGGAACCTTCTCCGCAAACCTTCCAGGCGCGGGTGGAAAAAATTCCTTCGCCGTTAATTTCCATCCAGGCTGCCATTTTTTCAAGGATCCAGCCGCATTCTTCGTCGATCGATCCATCCGGCAACTGTGGAATGTTTAACAGAACATTTCCGTTTTTGCTGACATTATCAATAATTGTTTCAATCAGATATTTCCAAGTTTTGTAAACATCACGGACATTATAAAACCAGTCGCCGATGCTGGTGCAGGTTTGCCAATAATAAGGTGTGATTCTGTTTTCCCGGTTGCGTTCAATATCAAGAATACCAAGCGGGAAGACCGATTTGGTTTTGTCTTTCTGGAAGAAAACCGCTTCGTTGGTTCCGTGGATTGCGGCGCTGGTATTGTAAAGATGGGCGACAAGGTCAAATCCGTAATGTCCGCAGGGAACAGGCCCATCGGTGTAGTAAAAGTCCGGTGTGTACTTATCAATTGCATCCTTCATCCGCAAGAACCAGTGCTTGTAAAAATCCTCGTTTTGAAGGAACCAGGTGCCTTGAAATACGGTATCGGTGATCGTTTGATCATAGTAGAGCTCCATATTGTCGGGGTTGGAACC
>CAUABB010000224.1 GCA_958427155.1 uncultured Oscillospiraceae bacterium
GGAACAACTTTTTGAGGCGGGGGCGAAGGACGTTTGGTTTGAGCCAATTTTTATGAAAAAAAACCGGCCGGCAGTTATATTAAATGTTCTCTGTGATTCTCAAAATCTTGAAAAATTTGTAAAGATTATTTTCAGAGAAACCAGTTCAATTGGTGTTCGTTATCAGTATTACGACAGAATTGCAATGAAACGGAGAATAGAAGAGGTGAAAACAGAATTTGGAACCCTTTTGGTAAAGAGATGTAGTTACCAAGAGATCGAAAAATGCTATCCGGAATATGAGACGGCAAAAGAGGCGGCGCGTTCCAACCAGGTGTCCCTTGAAACCGTTTATCGTGCAATTTTCAATGCGTTAAAATAGCAAAAACGTCACTAATATGGAAAAATATTAGTGACGTTTTGTTGATTTCGCAGGATTATTTTATTTTAGTTGCAAATCGATGTGCTTTATTATAGAATACATAATAGAAGAATTTAAGGAGATGTTGGGATGTCGTTTTATGACGGTCTGTCTGAAGAACAGTTGGCAGCGGAAAAACAAAAGGTTGAATTGGCCTATCGCGCTTATCAAAAGCGAGATTTGTCTTTAAATATGGCACGTGGGGTTCCTTCTGCTGAACAGCTTGACCTTTCTTATGGGTTGCTGACCTGCGTAACAAGAGGAGAATGGGAAAAAACAGAGCAGGGACTTGACCCTCGTAATTATGGATGTCTAGAGGGAATTGTAGAAGCTCGTCGTCTCATGGGAAACGCACTTGGAGTTCCGGCCGACAATATTATTGTTGGAGGGAATTCAAGTCTTAACCAAATGTATGATACAATGGCGCGTGCAATGCTTTTCGGTGTTTATGGCAGTGAAAAGCCGTGGGGAAAGTATGATAAGGTAAAATTTCTGTGTCCGGTACCAGGTTATGATCGTCATTTTGGGATATGCCAGGATTTGGGAATTGAAATGATTAATGTTCCAATGCTTGAAGACGGACCGGATATGGATTTGGTTGAATCGCTCATCCGTGATGACGAAACGGTAAAAGGAATTTGGTGTGTGCCCATGTACTCTAATCCGGAAGGAGTAACTTATTCGGATGAAGTGGTACGACGTTTTGCACGTTTAAAGCCTGCCGCTAAGGATTTTCGTATTTTTTGGGATAATGCTTATTGTCTTCATCATCTGACAGATGAGCATCCAAAGTTGTTGAACCTATTTGAAGAGTGCCAAAAAACAGGAAATGAGGATATGTTTTTTATATTCACTTCTTTCTCTAAAGTCACGTTTCCTGGCGCTTCTATTTCTGCGCTTGCGGCTAGTACCAATAACTTGAATGAAATAAAAAAACATCTTTCCATGCAGACTATTGGTTCGGACAAAATGAATCAGTACCGTCATGTGCGTTATTTTGGAAATATTGAAAATGTGAAAGCTCATATGCTGAAGCATCGGGCAATTATAAAACCAAAAGTTGATATTGTTCTTGAGACACTGAAAAAAGAGCTTTCGCCTTTAGATGTAGCCAATTGGACGGAACCGAAAGGCGGCTATTTTATTTCTGTATCTACTCAACCTGGATGCGCCAAACGAACAGTAGAACTGTGCAGGCAGGCGGGTGTTACGTTGACACCTGCTGGAGCTCCTTTTCCATATGGAATTGATCCGAAAGACCGTGTGTTTCGTATTGCCCCTACTTTCCCGTCATTGGAAGAGCTTGCGACTGCCATTCAAATTTTTTGCCTTGCAGTAAAATTAGCGTCTATTGAACAGGCTGAAAAAAAATAAAAGTCAATTTTTAATAAAGGTTATATTGTTTCTAAAAAGCTTCCCGTATTTTTCCACTTTTTGTAGAAATAATAAGCATGATGTTTCATGACGAAACGTCATGCTTATTTTTATTTGATCAAAGGGCGGTAACATTGATGTCAAGTGCTATTTTATCAGCGGAAAATGTAAAAAATTTACTCGAAACGGCAGAAGAGTTCCGTTCTTTTCGGTACGGTTCTCTTAAACATTTTATTCGTCAAATCGGTAAAGACGCTAAGCTATTGCGCTCCAGTTACAAACCCGCCCCAGAAAAAGAGTTTTCAGAGGCAGATCAAACCTTTTATGAACATTATTTTTTGCTGCAGAAGATAATACGCGAAAGCGAAAAAGCATTTTATGGTAAAACCCTTTCTCAGAAAGATGGTATACCGGACTTATATCTTTATTTTGAAAAAGCTATTACTATCAGTTGTTCTCGTATTTCTACAGCTTTTTTAATGGAATGTATCGATATTTTCCAAAAGGTCCGTTACCTTTCGAACAGTGAACACGAATCATTAAAACCAATTCTCCAGGCAATAATTTTGCATGCGGTATTAATTGAAAAGAAAAAGGAAAATCGAACCGACGTTCTAGAATTTTATTTTTCCCAGATTTATGCTTTGGAAGCAGTCGACTTTGACGCTCTTTTAAACACTAGAAATCGTTTAGAAGAATTGCTCCGTCGAGATCCATCCGGAGATTACCCTAAAATGGATTGTAAGACTAGAGCTTTATATCGTTTCAAAGTAAGCCGTTTGGCAGTGCTTTGGAAATCAGAGGAAGAAGATATTGCGGAAAAATTTTTACAGATGGCAGAAAAAGATGATAAAAGAAAGCATGTCGGCTTTTTTATTTACAGAGAATATGCCAAAGAATTTCATCCAAATATTTTAAAGGCGCTTTATATGCCATTACTTTTTGTAGCACCTGCTGCTTTTTCGCTTTTAGCAGCTGTCGTTTTAGAGGTGTATTGGCTTCCAATTTTAATTTTTGTTCCGCTTTATGAAATTTGTAAACAGATAACAGATACTGTTTATTCTTTTTTGATACATGGTGAACATGCACCACGAATGCGGGTGACAGATAAACTGCTGTCAGAAAATAAAACACTTATTGTTCTGTCAACAATAATTTTTTCAAAGTCGGATGTAGAATCATTAGTTCCACGCTTAGAAGATTTATATTATAAGACGTTTTCACCTCAGATTGGCATTTGCGTCTTAGCCGATTTAAAAGCCG
>CAUABB010000225.1 GCA_958427155.1 uncultured Oscillospiraceae bacterium
AAAGGGAAATGGGTGATTGAGTGGCCGTTAGAAAGCAAACCAGTGGAGAATGCAATTAACTTTGTTTGCGAAGAACCCGTTCGGTTGAACGAAACACAAACTCTTTTAAGTTATAAGGCATCGAGTTCGGAGCTTGCGTTTTGGGTAGAACTTTCTGGCAACCCGGAATTAATGGAAGAAGATGTAGCTTATTTGCCGCTTACAGTCTTAAAGGATGGTACACAGATTGGCGTAGATGTAGAGTATGCGCATCAGTACACGGTGACCGATACGCTGGGTACCTGTATGATCGTTTTAATGTTTCCGTATCCGATTGATCCTGATGAAATTATTTCGATTCAGTACGGTTCAGTGATAGTTCCCGTCGAATAGAAAAGCAGGTCCTTAATGGACCTGCTTTTCTATACTCTTTGCTATTTGCTAATTTTTTCTTCTAATAAGCTGTAGTATCGCTCTGCATCTATCGGCAAGGAAACGACACGGTTTTCCTCCCAGGAAGAGAGTACCATTGCATTGGCTAGTTCAAGGCTGTTAAGACCGCTATACCCATCCCACCTGTTTTCTGCACCATATAGAATGACATCAACGAAATTTTGAGTGACTTCAGGATGGAAGAAACCCTTACGGGGAGGATACTCCACTGTTGTCACAACTGATTTAAGATGCCCGAAAGGCTCGGTGCTGGTTTTGTTATATTCCGGTTCAGGAATTTCAAGTTTGTAAAAACTCAGCTTTCGTCCTTCAATGATCACCTTTCCATTGTCACAGGTAATTTCTAACCTGTTTGTGCCCGGCGCATCTCCGGTAGAAGTGATAAAAGTGCCGATTGCGCCGTCTGCGTAACGCATATGGGCGACCACTTCGTCTTCCACTTCAATTGGATGATATTTACCGAATTCACAGAACGTCTGAACGGTTTGGGGCATTCCAAATAACCACTGCCAGGTGTCAAGCTGATGGATGGCCTGATTTAAAAGAACACCTCCTCCATCAGTCGCGTAAGTTCCGCGCCAGGGGGTACTTGTATAATAATAATTGTTTCGGTAGCAGGTGGTTTCGATCCAGATGATACGGTGAATCCGTCCGAGTTTTCCGTTTTCAATCATTTCATGAAGTTTTTGAAAGACAGGATTTGCACGCTCCTGATACATAATAGAGTAGACTTTTCCGCTCTTTTTTGCGGCTTCATTCATTGGTAACACCTGTTTGGTATAAACACCCGCGGGTTTTTCCACCAAAACATGGAATCCCGCTTCAAAAGCTTTGATTGTTAGCTCAGGATGAGAATAATGCGGTGTAACAACCATAACAGCGTCAATCAAACCGCTGTGGAGAAAAGCGTCATAGTCGGTGAAGCCCGCAACATCCTTTGGTAGTTCCTTTTTTGCAGCTTCAACGGTAGATGCCCGAGTCGCGCAAACAGCGGTTAATCGAGCGCCCTCAATTTCTCCGTTTACGATATAACGGGCGTGCTGAAGCCCCATGTTTGAAATACCTACAATACCGATTCGTACTTCGTTCATTGCTTGATCCCCCTTATTCAGGAATATTTAAGTTTAAATAAGCCTATTTTCAGTATAGCACGTTTAAAAAAGAAAGGGGAGAGCCGGAGAAGAGTTTTACAGTTCTGTACAAAAAGGCTTGTGAAATGTCGTACAAACTGCCTGTAGATTATGTAGAAAATATGTAATATCTTTAAAACCCTTTATCAAAAGGTTTATATTTTATTCACTTTTGGAATTTGGTATGGGTTATAATTAAAAATAAGTAAAATTTGAATCTGTGAAGTTTTTTTGTATCTGTGTATTCGTTGCACAGGCTGTTTAATAAGGGTATAATATAAGTAACTGTATATGGAATGAAAAGGAAATTAGAATGTATAGGAGGTATCTGGTATGTCTATTGGGAAAATTTTGGTTGTGGATGATGATAAAAATATCTGCGAACTGCTTCGGCTCTATTTGGAAAAAGAAGGCTATAGTGTTGCGATTTCCAATCAAGGGGAAGAGGCGATTGCAAAATTTAACGCAATTAAACCGGACCTGATTCTGTTGGATATTATGTTGCCAGGGCTTGATGGTTGGCAGGTTTGTCGGGAAATCCGCAAAACTTCGAATGTGCCAATTATTATGTTGACTGCCAAGGGAGAGACTTTTGATAAGGTGCTTGGATTGGAGTTGGGCGCTGACGACTATGTGGTCAAACCTTTTGATACCAAAGAAGTAATTGCCCGCGTTAAGGCAGTATTGCGTAGGATTGGCAATGCCGCTCCTGCTGTGGAGACCAAAGAGGTCAATTATGACAAATTAAGTGTTAATATGACTCGGTATGAACTTAAGGTGGATGGAAAAGTCATAGATACTCCTCCCAAAGAACTTGAGCTTCTGTTTCATCTTGCCTCTAACCCGAACCGCGTTTATACCCGCGACCAGTTGTTGGATGAGGTCTGGGGTTTTGAGTATTACGGCGATTCCAGGACCATTGACGTTCATGTAAAACGTCTTCGTGAAAAACTTGAGGGTGTATCGGACAAGTGGTCTCTTAAAACAGTCTGGGGCGTAGGGTATAAATTTGAGGTGGTTGAATAATAGATTTAGAATACTGAAGGGTTGACACCTTTCTGGAGTGGTTTGATGCGAAAAAGCCTATTTACGAAATACTTTGCAATCTGTGCCGCAGTGGTAATTATTTCGTTAACCCTTCTGGGGGCGATTATGATGCTGGTAGCGGCGCAGTATTTTAAAACAGAAAAATATGATCTGTTAAAAAAGAATACATCTGTAGCTGTAGAGATCACGGTGGAAAATAGTGTTTATAGCGATTCTGCCAATAAGGTTACAATTGATCCAGCGGTTAGCAACACTTATACGGTGCTTGCTAATGCAATTGATGCCCAGTTGATTTTAGTGGAAAATTCCGGAAGACCCAATATGATGGTGGGCGGTGTTCAGGATAAAAACAATGATTTTGAAGATCTTGTTACTTACAGTGTTCCGGAAAAGATTTTGAATAAGCTTCAGCAGGCCGGAGAAT
>CAUABB010000226.1 GCA_958427155.1 uncultured Oscillospiraceae bacterium
TGGCCTTAAAACCGCGGGAGGAATGACGATGTTGGTTTGGCAGGCGGCGGCGGCTCACAAAATCTGGTATGGGGCTCAGTTCAATTCAGAAGAAATTACTGCTCTTATCAAAGAAATGGAGGAGTATGTTCTCCACCATTTCCAAAACCATAAAAATCAAGGAGATACCATATGAAGCACCTTTTTTTATGTGGCTTTATGGGAAGCGGAAAGACAACTATTGGAAGAGCAGCGGCCAAGCTTGCGGGTATAGCTTTTCTAGATCTTGACGATTTTATTATAGAGCACGCCGGAATGGCAATTCCGGAAATTTTTTCAAAATATGGGGAGTCATATTTCCGGGAGTTGGAAACTGCCGCCCTTGCAGAAATAGCCTTTTCTCCTGACCCATTGATTGTGGCAACCGGAGGCGGAGCCCTTATTTCTGAACAGAACGCCATCCTTTGCCAAAAACACGGAGAAGTCCTTTTTCTGGATGTTCCTTTTGAAACCTGCTACCGCCGGATTTTTTCCGATCCTAACCGCCCTATTGCTTCTTCCCGAAGCAAAGAGGAACTGCTGGCACTTTACCAGGAACGCCGCAGGCTTTACCGGGCTCACTGCAGTGAAATCCTGGAAGATGCAGCGCCTGAAACGCTGGCAGAAACGGTGGCCGAGCGGATTTTGGAGTTAATCGGGGAAGAGCCGAAACAGTAACCCCCGCTTAAACAGATAAAAACGCTTCCTTTTTACAGGAAGCGTTTTTTATGTATCATCATTCATCGGAAAAGCCCACTTTGGTGTTTTCCAGCACCGTAGAACTCTTCTCCCCCTGTGGGACAACACATACCCATGTTTTCCCAGTATTAAAGGTAACGTCATTTCCTTCCGTATCGGTAATTTCAAACATTGTGTTGTAAGCGTCCTTACTCCAGGTGATCTCCTGTGCCTTGCCCCCAGAAAGATAATACCCGTCACCACCTGTCAAATCGTACCGGGTCAAATAGGTGCCCTCAATGGTCGAAGTCGGCGAATAAAGAATCACAACATTGCTGACCTCAATCTGCTTTTGATTGTTCGCATCAATATGTGGTTGGCCATACTGACTCTTCAGGTATTTTCCAGAAGCGTAGTCATATTCGAACACCGCCGTAGTGTATCCGGAAAAACGAACAGTGGCTTTATCGACCGTACTTCCTGTCAAAGCGGCAGACTCACCCGGTTTTACAAAATTGAAGGCAGAGGGACAGGTTCCCGCCATCGAAAACTCTTTTTTCTCAATCGCTGGTTTCAGCAGCTCGGAATTTGTATAAAAAGTATGCTCTCTTCCGATGCCGGTGCTGAGCCGTTCCTCATCCTGCAAAAAGCTGGTACCGGAAAAAATCATTCCGTCAATATCTTCAATTTGATATTCGTTCAAGGCGTCATAGCCAGTAGTACTACCACCGAAATGAACAAAAAGCGCATGAAACGGCTCGCTGAATTGAGGATAATACTCACGAACCGAACGAACAGGCCCTACCTTCGGTACCGCGTCCGGATCCGCATACATACACATCAAACGAGTGATTCCGCCCTCTGTGACCGCTTCATAAACAAGATCCGCATCGGAAATCCCCCACTGAGGAAGAGAATCCTTGATATTGCTGACCATAACCGCGACAGGTCGCTTACCGACCGCGTCCGGATTAAAGCCGTCTTCTCCGGTCAGCGGATTGATAACCGCTACCTCCGAGCTGCTCTCAATGGAAGAATCCGGTTCTTCCACTTTTTCCTCACCGCATCCGGAAAGAAGAAAACTTCCCATCACCACAGCAAGGACAACCGCTGCTATTCTTTTTTTCATCTTAAAACTCCCTTTCTATTTAAGACCTGTCTAATTATTCGGTAAAATTGAGTTTAACAATATTCTGATCCTCAATAAAATTTTCCACATTGTAAACAAAAAGGATCTGATCGTATTCACTCAGATCATATTTTTGATTCAGTGCCACATTAATATAGCGCAGGTCTATCATTGTAATTTCAGAATAGTGCTGAGTAAGGAAAGGTACCAAACTGTGCGCATAAGAGTCTTTAATCACCAACAGTTTTTTCCCACTCGGGGCATTGGATCTCACCGTAACAGCAGGCTGGTTGCTTCCAAGAAAAGAAGAATACTGATCTTTCTGGGTGAGGTATTCCCTGAAATACATACTGTCATAAACCTTTTTTTCGCTTCCCGTATCCACTACGACTTCTTTCACCGTTGTCCCTTTCGGGTAAAAATAATAATCAATCGTATCCGGGCCAGTTTTATCGTAAATCACTTTGGAAAACAAGGTCCCATAAAAACTATGGGAGGCATGTTGAACGTCAAAGCTGTTCAAGGATACCGTCTGATATCCGAGTGCCTTGGACGCCGCGCTGTAACCCAAATAGGCGCCCAAACTCGTCCAGTGATGATCTGTTTTATAATAAATATATTCATCTTTTGAAGAATATAACGGAGAATATACGTCAACAGTTGAAAGACGACCATCCATCCGGCTGTAAACACTTTCAATCAACATTTTCTGGTTTAAAATAGGAGCATTCGGATCAAGCCGATCCTTTTGAATCTCACAGGCCGTTGGAATCAGCATCATGGCACAGGGGACTTCAACACGGTCAGAAAATCCAATAAGCGCATTCACATTTTTATTAACCAGAGTGCGGTCATAATCCTCAACCTTCTGAATCAACCGGTCTTTAAGGACAAATACGCCGTTAACCTCTTTTTTCCCGGCCAGAAGCTCTGTCTGCGTTTTCGCAGCAATCCAGCTATCACGCAGAACAAAGTGATCTGCAAAAAAGCTTTCAAAATCTTTCATAAACTTTCCGCTCGCAATACTGTCCCAGGTTAAACTGGGAAAAGAGGTCAAAACACGGTTTTCATTCTCAGAAAAATCCTTTTGGGGAAGAATCAAAATCAACACCGGTATCAAGGTGATGATGAAGAAAAAAACAATCGCTGATATTTTTCTGGCATTTGACATAACTTCACCCCCTAAAAG
>CAUABB010000227.1 GCA_958427155.1 uncultured Oscillospiraceae bacterium
AACAGACTGGCGGCCATGGGCAGTATGGCCATGTGGTGATTGAGTTTGAGCCTTGGGATTGTGAAGACCTTGTCTTTGAGGAAAAAGTCTTTGGAGGTTCTGTTCCGAAAGGATATTTCCCTGCGGTAGAAAAGGGCCTGAGGGATAGCGTGATGAAAGGTGTTCTTGCCGGTTACCCAATGGTGGGAATTAAGGCTACTTTGTTAGATGGTTCTTATCATCCGGTTGATTCCTCTGAAATGGCGTTTAAAACAGCTGCGAGCCTCGCATATAAAGAGGGAGTTTCGCAGGCGTCGCCAATTCTTCTGGAACCGATTGGCCTTTTAAAAGCAGTTGTGCCGGATGATAAAACCGGCGATCTGATGGGAGATCTCAATAAACGTCGCGGCAGAGTTCTTGGAATGAATCCAGAAGAGCCTGGCTATACTGAAATTGAGGCGAATGTTCCAATGGCGGAGATGCAGGATTTTGCGAATACTCTGCGCCAGATGACGCAAGGAGACGGTAGCTTTACTGTTAAATTTGAGCGGTATGAGCCATTGCCGGAACATCTGCAGGCTTCTGTAATTCAGAAAGCTGCAGAGATTTTTGGAAAATAACCAGTACTGATTCAGAACACAGGGACATATACATTACTATCGCGTCAGCAAATGGGGGGTAATGTAAAATGTTCCTGTGTTCTATTCGTATGTCTAAAATAAAGATTTTTTTGATTTTCGCTGCAATTCTGGTGATCGGTGTAGTTTCTATTGTATTAATTACTAGGTCTGCAGGATCAGACCGAAAACTGGAAGCAATGCCTCCGGTCGAAATGATGAAGGCTGAAACCAATGAACAGAGAATTGCCTTTTTAGAATATTTTGGGTGGGAAGTGGCTTCTGAGCCGACCGAGGTTGCAGAAGTGACAATCCCGGAAACATTTGATGACGTTTATCAGAATTATAATGCGCTTCAGAAAGAGCAGGGAATGGACTTGGAAGAATATAAAGGAAAAACGGTGCAGCGATATGTTTATTCAGTCATAAATTACCCTGATGGGCAAAACAACGTGTATGCCCATCTTCTGGTCTGTGAGCAGGTGATAATTGGTGGAGATATTTCTTCAACTGAGCTAGACGGATTTATGCATGGATTTATCCGACCATAAAAGTTTTACAAGAAAAACTCAACAAAGAGGCACAGTAATCTGTGCCTCTTTTTAAGTTGAAAATACAATTGCCTTTTTTGCGATAGTAGTAATTGTAATTGCTGTTTCATTAAAAAAGCATATTAGTCTGCTATGAACTACCAAATGGTATCTTGATAATCCTATCGTTCAGTTTGAGACAAGAAATTTTGTGTAAATGGAAAGGTGTGTTATAATAAGGTAATTCTTTACAGCTTTTATAAAAATAAAAGGAGGATGTACCGTATGCGTCTTGACCGTTTTTTGACAGGGCAGAATGTAGCCAGCCGTAAGGAAGCCAAGGAATTGGCTAAAGCTGGACTTGTGACCGTCAACGGTAGAGCAGTGAAAGATACATCATTTGGAATTAACCCTGAAACAGATTGTGTGGTCGTTCGAGGAACTCCTGTATTGTATAGAAAATATCTTTATTTAATGCTTAATAAACCCAAAGACGTTGTCTGTGCGACGGAGGACTCCCGTCATCGGACGGTTCTGGACCTTTTGCCTGAATCTCTTAAAAGAAAGGGCATGTTTCCAGCGGGAAGATTAGATATTGATACGGAAGGATTTGTTTTAATTACGGATGACGGTGAATTCGCGCATAAAATGCTTTCCCCCAAACACCATGTTCCCAAAACTTACAGAGCTGTTCTTTCTCAGCCTTTAACTGATGAGGATATTCGGTATTTTTGTACCGGCGTTATATTGGAAGACGGTACAGAATGTCTTCCGGCGGCTCTTACTGTTTTGGAGGAAGGAGAACATCCATTGGTGGAAGTTGTTCTATATGAGGGAAAATTCCACCAGATTAAACGGATGTTCGCAGCGGTTGGAAATCATGTGGAGACTCTTAAGCGAATTAAAATTGGAGAGCTTTCTCTAGATCCAAATTTGCCACCAGGCGGGGTGCGTGAAATTTTGCACAAAGAATGTTTATTAATTTTAGGCAGTAATTCGGCTGAAAAATGAACATTTTTTGTACATCGAAGCAATTTTAGTAAATATACATAAACTGGATTTTGAATCTTTGGCTAATAACCTTATTGCATTTTATTGATCCGATTTGTTATAGTATAAGTGCGATGTTGCTACAAATTATTAGGAGGTAAATCGAATGGCAAATTTATCATTGCGTAACATTCAGAAAGTTTATCAGGGCGGCGTCCAGGCTGTTTCTGACTTCAATCTTGAAATCGAAGACAAAGAGTTTTTAATTTTGGTTGGTCCTTCCGGATGTGGTAAGTCTACAACTCTCCGTATGATCGCTGGACTTGAGGAAATCACCGGCGGACAGCTTTACATTGGCGATGAGCTGATGAATGATGTTGCTCCGAAAGATCGTGATATTGCAATGGTTTTCCAGAGCTATGCATTGTATCCGCACATGAGCGTTTTCGACAACATGGCATTCGGCCTGAAACTTCGGAAAACCCCGAAGGATGAAATCAAACGTCGCGTTGAGGAAGCTGCCAGAATTCTTGATATTACGCATCTGCTTGACCGTAAACCGAAAGCTCTTTCCGGTGGTCAGAGACAGCGTGTTGCGCTTGGTCGTGCAATCGTTCGTGAGCCAAAAGTTTTCTTGTTCGATGAACCTCTTTCCAACTTGGATGCAAAGCTCCGTGCACAGATGCGTACCGAGCTGACTAAACTCCATTATCGTCTTGGAACCACCTTTATTTATGTTACACATGACCAGATTGAAGCTATGACAATGGGTGACCGCATCGTTGTTATGAAAGATGGCTTCATTCAGCAGGTTGATACACCGCAGGCGCTTTATGATAATCCTTGCAATGTATTTGTTGCTGGCTTTATTGGTTCTCCGCAGATGAACTTTATCGA
>CAUABB010000228.1 GCA_958427155.1 uncultured Oscillospiraceae bacterium
CTGGAAATACCCTGCGCATATAACGGCCTGTTTCTATGTACTCACGACCTAAGCGCAACATCATAAACTTAAGATTAGATATTACACATTTATATTATCCTGCTAAAAACTCATTTCAAAAGAGCAGATTAAAACGAAGAGAAATCTTCACAGAGCTCCTTCTGTATACTTTAACAACTTAAAATGCCCATAATCTCCCTTTAAACGGAGAATGGGCATTTTAAAAGCTACTCTTTTGATTGTTTTTATATTTATTTGAGATGTTTTTTCTACGCTCTTTTCCAGGTAGTTCCCTTATGGGAAGTACATAGCGCTCCATTTCTTCCTGTAGTTCTCCAAGTTTTTTGATCCGCTTCTTTTCCTCCGGTTCCAAAAGGATTTTTAGCATAGTCTCTTTGAAAAGACCGATGGCTACATTTTCATTGGTATGCATGGGATATTTATTCCTGTTTTCCCGTCCTGCTGCTGCGGCCTCTTCGTCCGCACTGTTCCGAATGTCCTGAACCATGTTATATACTAAAACCTGCGCCCAAAAATCCTGGTGCACATATACTGTGGCTTTCCCTGTTACACTTTCAAATTTCATTTTGTTTTTTAGAGTATTGTATTTTTTCTCAATTTCCCATCTTTGGTAATATAAATCCGCTAATTCTTCTGCGGTAATTGTATCCGGAAGATCTGTCATCAGCGCAAGTTCATTCCCGGAGGGAAGAGTCGATTTTGATATTCTTACCAGCGTGCTCCCTTTCTTTTGCATCTGTTCATATCGTTCCGGATGTTTTTTTCGTATTTTTTGTAGGCGTGCAGATGAATGTTTTAAAATGACTTTTTCATCTGCCGACTGCATCCGTTTACGTTCTGCCATATAATCGTTGGATGAAAGACGGATCAGATAATGAATCCCTTCCGTTTCCAGAAAGTCAATAAACTCTAAGGAAGGATAACCGCGGTCAAAAACTGCGACAACCGGCTTCCTGATTCCAAATTTTTTTAATTGTTTTAAGTTTCTTTTTGCCAGTTCGTTTTCACTGATGCAAATATGTTCAATTTCAATATCCAGGTAAAAATGATTCAAAACATCATACATTCCGCTTACCAGTGCCCGTACCTGCCCTTTCCCGGAATGCTGGTTGCCGCTGTTTCCAAATGCTTCCCTGTTATCCTTTGAGTTTGGAACTTCCGCCTTGCTCCCGTCAATCGCGATTAACAAATATCCTTTCCACAGTCTGGGTTCGTCAGAACGATAAAAATCCATAAGATATTTACGGTTCAGATAGGGAAAAATTTCCGGATTTAGACGTTTTCTCTGTTGTAGATATCCCTGGACAGATAACTGCATAGACAAGTCTCCTTTTTCTTTGAAATAGTTTCTAAGTTCAAATGTCGTGGTAAGCCCCTTTTTTGAAAGACAGCATAGCAACATGTCTTTTAGGGGCATTTTTCGCTTTCTCGAAAAAGCATGGTTTCCATTCTGTCTCGCATATTTTGCAATTTCCGGATCAGATAATAATGCAGAAAACTTTTGAAATCTTGTTTTATAAGATTTAATCATATACACCCCTGCCTATATTTTAACACAATGAAAGGAACCTGCGAACAGATTCCTTTCCATTTTTTTCTTAAGTTTATGATGTTGAGCTGAACTGGTGGCTTCTGATGAGTCAATGCTTAAAATGAGAGAGCAGTTTTTTTAATACACCTGACCGTTTAGAGGTACTATCTGTGGCGGGGGCTTCCTGTATACGGTGGCGGAAGTCAGCCGGGGTGGTGCACTGGGGCATGATTAGTCTGGCTTGTTTTTTGAATTGGGTAATATTGTTATAATTTTTTGTAAGGCTCTCAAATTCTGGAAGAAAAGTGAGATAATCGTAGTACCACTTGAAAGAAGGCGGGAATGCTTCAAGAGGCGAAATATCAAGCTTCTGCGCAAACGCCTGGGTCTGCGCAGTAATCTCTTCTGAAATTTCCGGGATTTTTTTGTATTTGCGATACCAGATAAAAATGTCAATCAGTTCACGCTCCATTACGATGGCCAGCTCGCGGCCCTGAATATTGTATTTGGTACATTGGTTCATGATCAGCTGCCAGGAATCAAATTCACAATGGAAGTTTCTGGCACGGTTTCCTACAAGGGATGCGCTGTTATTCACACGGTAACGGACAATCTGCTCGTGAGTGAGCCAGATCCTGTTGGCAGTGAATACGGCTTCGCTGTAGAAGGAGCGGTCGTTGACACAGATCAGATTGTTAAAGCGAAGCCCCTTTTCCAAAATGAATTTTCGTTTGTAAATGGCATTCCATGGAACTACACTGATGTGGCTGAAAATTTCGGGAGCCTGGTGGAAATTCAGAACCTTATCGAAGCACTCAGCGGGCACATCAGACAGTGCAAAAAGCGGGGTATCGGAAAGCTCGCCGGTCTCATTGTCAAAGCAGACGGCGCAGCCCTTTACCATGTCGGCACCCGCCTGTTCAGCAATGGACAGGTATTTCTGGTAGGCACCTTTTTCTACAAGGTCATCTGCATCAAGAAAGTGAAGGTAATCACCATGGGCTTCTTCGATTCCCTTATTTCGACAGGCTCCTGCAAACCGGGTCTTTTCGTTGAGGAAAAGGCGGATGCGGGAGTCTTTTTGCTGGTAATCTTTTATGAGGGCAACAGAAGCGTCGGTGGATGCGTCATCCACACAGATCACCTCCAGCTGCTCTGGATTTCCCAGATCCTGCTGCAATACACTGTCCAAAGTGGCTGTGATGTATTTCTCAGCATTGTGAACCGGGATGATAGTGGTTAATTTCATAGGTAAATCCTTTCGTAAGGAATGGGTTATAAAAAAGCATTCCCACAAATTGTGACGTACATCTTGCAGAAAGCCTTTTTCAAACACGCTCTAGAGCATTCCCTTATCTTTATTTTTGCCAGAGCTTTGCGTCAGCTTCAATCCGGTAAGCTCGGCAGGCAATTCCAGACTTCCTGTATCCTTTAACATTCTGCAAAGAAATG
>CAUABB010000229.1 GCA_958427155.1 uncultured Oscillospiraceae bacterium
TCGCAACCATTAACAGATCAACCGCCTGTTCGCCTGCGTCAACATCCTCACGAACCAAGCGGATTAAATCTTTTTTTACCGTGTTGAAAAGGCGGTCAACCACCTCGTCATAATCCACAACAGACTGAGCAAGCGTCAAATCGCGCTTGACAAATGCATTTACACTATCCGTCACCATTTTAATCGTGGCGCGAGCCATTTCAGAAATATGATCCAGCTTAATTGCATAGGGGATATCAGCCAACATAATGGTAATTTCAGAAATATCAGCTGCCTGATCTCCAATTCGTTCCATATCGGTTATCATTTTAAGCGCAGACGAAATTAATCGAAGATCTTTAGCAACAGGCTGTTGGTGAAGGAGGAGTTTAAGACAAATACTTTCGATTTCTTTTTCTTTTTTGTCGACCTCCAAGTCAAATTCCATTGCCTGGTGCGCTTCCTCCTTACTCTGCTTAATCAATGCAGTGACCGAACTTGCAATTGCGCTTTCAATTAAAGCGCCCATCATAATCAGCTCATTGTTTAAACGGTCAAGCTGAGAATCAAAACGGTTTCTCACTTATCCAAACCTCCCTGTAATATAATCTTCTGTGCGTTTGTCCTGTGGCATAGAGAAAAGTTGCTCTGTTTCGCCAAACTCAACTACTTCTCCTAACAGAAAGAAAGCCGTTTTATCTGAAATACGGACTGCCTGCTGCATATTGTGGGTTACAATGATAATAGTATAATCCTTTTTCAATTCTACAGCAAGATCTTCCACCTTTGCCGTTGATATCGGATCGAGCGCAGAAGTTGGTTCGTCCATTAAAATGACATCTGGTTGAACCGCAAGAGCACGGGCAATACAAAGCCGTTGCTGTTGGCCTCCTGAGAGTCCAAGGGCACTTTTTTTAAGTCTGTCTTTTACCTCGTCCCAAATGGCAGCGTCTTTCAATGACTTTTCCACTATCTCGTCAAGTAAAATTTTTTTATGCACGCCGTGCGTACGGGGGCCAAAAGCGATATTGTCATAGACGCTCATCGGAAATGGATTTGGTTTCTGAAAGACCATTCCAACCCGTTTACGCAGATCGTTAACATCAATATTTTTATAAATATCAGTTCCATCGAGTTTAACTTCCCCTGTAATTTTACAGCCTTCAACCAAGTCATTCATTCGATTGAGGGTTTTTAACAGGGTAGATTTTCCACATCCAGAAGGGCCAATGAAAGCCGAAATTTCATGCTCGGGAAGAGCCAAATTGATGTCCTTAAGAGCATGGAAATCCCCATAAAATAAATCAAGATGATTAATTTCAAAAAGGTTCATACACGTGTTCCTTTCGAAAGTTTTTTTGCGGCAAATGCGGAAAGTGCGTTAATCAAGATTACAATAACCAGAAGAACAACTGCCGTTGCATAAGCTTTATCCGTATGAAGCCCTTCGTTTGAAAGGACGTACATATGAACCGCAAGTGTCCGTCCGGAAGACATCAAATCCGGAATTTTCGCAACTGTCCCCGCAGTATAAATCAGAGCCGCCGTCTCCCCTACAATTCGGCCGATTGCAAGGATAACCCCAGCAAGAATTCCCGGGACTGCAGCGGGCAACACGATTCGAAAAACAGTTCGGAGCCGCCCTGCCCCCAGTCCGAAACTGCCTTCTCGGTAAGAATCCGGTACAGATTTAAGAGCCTCTTCCGTTGTTCTCATAATCAAAGGCAAGATCATAATTGCAAGCGTAAAAGCTCCTGACAGGAGTGAGAGTTGCCAATGAAGCGCAGTTACAAAAAACAACATTCCAAACAATCCATAAACAATGGACGGAATTCCCGAAAGAGTTTCAGCAGTAATCCGGACGAGTCCTACAATTTTATTTCCACGTTTTGCATACTCTGTCAGATAAATTGCCGAAAAAATACCAAACGGCACCGCAATCAAAAGCGAAAGGAATGTCATTGTAATGGTATTTATTAATGCCGGCATCAACGAATTATTTTCCGAATTATATTCCCATGCAAAAAGATCCCAACTAATATTGGGAATTCCCATCACAAGAATATATCCGATCAGGTAAATTAATACAGAAAAGGTGACAACTGCTGAGAGAATGACCGCTAAAAATAAAACGAGGGATAACGGACGTTTTTTATAAACTTTAAAACGTGTTTTTAACGAATTCCAAAACTTTTTCATTTCCACTCCCCCTTATCCCAGCTCTGAATTTATAAAAATTGAAAAAGAAATCGAGTTTCGAAATGGTATCGCAATCTTTCAAGCTTTCGACCTCCGTTTCAGTAGGGAGAAGAGCAAATTGATCACCAGAATAAAAACAAATAGCACCACCGCTGTTGCAATTAAAGCTTCGCGGTGCAGGTCCGCAGCGTATCCCATTTCCAAAACAATATTAGTTGTCAGGGTTCGCACGCCATCTAGGACTCCGCCAGGAAGACGTGGCTGATTGCCAACTACCATCATAACCGCCATTGTTTCGCCAATCGCCCTACCGATTCCAAGAATTACGCCCGCTGTAATACCGGATTTGGCTGCCGGTAAAATAGTAAAAAATACGCTTCGTTCATGTGTTGCTCCTAACGCAAGAGCTCCCTCGTAATAGCTTTCCGGAACCGCGCGAATTGCCGACTCACTTACTCCTATAATAGTAGGAAGTATCATGATTCCCAGCAAAATAGAAGCGGTTAAAATGCTCAGTCCCGTTCCGCCAAAGGTATTTCGTACAAAAGGAACCAGCACCATAACACCGAAAAATCCATAAACAACAGAAGGGATCCCAGCTAACAGATCAACAGCAGGCTTTAACACCCTATAAAGCTTTTTGGGGCAAAAGTGCGACATAAAAACCGCTGCCAAAATTCCGATCGGCACGCCAATTATAATCGCCCCCGCAGTTACATAGATGCTTCCCAAAATCATGGGGAAAATACCGTAAGAAGCCGGCGTATTGGTAGGAGCCCACTTTTGTCCAAGCAGAAAATCAAACACGCCGATTTTAGCCA
>CAUABB010000230.1 GCA_958427155.1 uncultured Oscillospiraceae bacterium
AGAAAACGCGCTTCTGAGGAATAAGCCTCAATTCCTCCCTGCTTGAGACGTTCCTTTATTTGCTCATACAAATGTCGAACTGTCATTTTTTTATCACCAGCGCCCCTCTTCCCTGTCAGCTGGTAAAACTGGCTTTAAAGCAGCAATTGCCACACTGAGCTGTTCCTCATCCGGTTCGTTGGTCGTAATCCGTTGAAGCCACATTCCGGGCGCAGAAACAATCCGCGTAACAATATTATCATACCGTCCAGCAAGCCTTATAATCTCGTAAGCAATCCCAATTACAACCGGGATTAATATGATCTTCAGCAGGACTCGAATCAAAAGATTTTCCCATGATACCACCGAAAATATAATAATACTGAGGATCAGTACAATAATCAGAAAACTTGTGCCACAGCGAGGATGAAAACGTTTATATTTTTTAGCATTTTCCGGGGTAAGTTCTTCTCCAGCTTCGTAACAGGCGATTGTTTTGTGCTCCGCCCCGTGAAATTCAAATACTCGATGAATCTCCTTCATACGAGAAACCAGAAAAAGATAAAGGACGAAAATTCCAATTTTAATCAAGCCTTCAATAACTGCCCTCAGATAATTCGCGTGAAACAGCTCTCCCAAAAAGCGCGCTGCTAATGCAGGAAGATAAAGAAATAGCCCAATTGCCAATAAAACCCCAATTACCGTTGCTATAATAGTTGTTATCCGAAACAATCTGTTGACTGCCATTTCTCCAAAACGTCTTTCTAAAAGCTCTTCAAAACGCCCCGGCTGCCCATCTTCCTCCTCTGCCATTCCGCTTTTCTCCGCCGACTTCATCAGGCACTTATATCCCATAACCAGGGATTCTATTAGGTTAACAATTCCTCGTACCAATGGGAGCCTAAAGAACAGATTCCGATTTTTTGCAGCCTTTACCGACCACGTTTCTACATCAATACTTTTGTCCGGCATCAGCACCGCCATTGAGGCTTGGTCGATCCCCCGCATCATTACACCTTCGATTAAAGCCTGACCACCGATTTTAGTTTTATAGCCTGTATCTTTCTTTCTCAAACCCATTCCTCTTTCTTTTCCCGATCAAACAGTTTCCGGCGACCGTTCGTCCATTGCCGGAAAAGAAACAATCACCGCGGTTCCCACGCCATATTCACTTTCAATCGTAAGTTTACCACCGTGCAGCGCAACAATTTCATTGACCACTGCCAAACCAATTCCTGAGCCTCTGCGGGTAGTATCCGCCTTATAAAACTTTTGCGTCACATAAGGCAAGTCCTCCCGCGGGATGCCCACGCCGGTATCGCTCACAATAATCTCAACGGCGCCATCTCTTTCAACAGCAGACACACGGATCGTATCGCCCTTATCCGTATATTTGAGGGCATTGTCAATCACATTGACAAAAACCTGCCGGATTCTGTTACGATCTCCAAAAACGAAAGGAAGTTTTTCTGGTTCCACATAAATAAAGTTTTTTTCCTCTCTTTTTGCCCGTGCCTGATACATTAGAACCGCTTCTCCCAGTTCCGCAAGAATATCCATCCTTGTCTTAATCAGCGTTAAACGCCCGCTCTCCATCCTGGAAAAATCAAGAAGTTCTTCTACCATGGAGGAAAGCCGGTCTGTTTCGCTCAAGATGACATGCATTCCTTTTTCAAGTGTTTCTGTATCTCCCGGCGCCGTAGTCAGAAGGGTTTCTCCCCATCCTTTAATAGCTGTAAGCGGTGTGCGCAGTTCATGTGAAACCGAAGAGATAAATTCGTTTTTTACCTGATTGGAAGTTTGAAGTTCATCAGCCATATAATTGATAATATCACTGAGTTCTCCTAATTCATCATCACTCTTTTTTTCAATCCGCACACTTAAATCTCCTGAGGCAATTTTTCTTGAAGCTGCTTCTACCTCACGGATCGGAATCACAATTGATTTAACAAAATACATCCCAGACACTATGACAAACAATAGGATCAAAATACAAAGCAGTGTAAAAAACAAAATATTTGCAAGCAATTGATTATCGATTGGCTGCATGGAAACCATCAGTCGCATGGCGTTAAACTCACTGTTAATGACTGGAAGGAGTACCGTAACTGCCATTACCTTTTCTCCGCTTTCCATCTGTCCTACAAAATAACCTTTTCCGCTTTCTGATGTTACGGCTTCATTGTAATCGGTCAGATTCAGTGAATCAATATAACTAAACCCACTCGAAGTCAAAATTGCCTGTCCGGAATGGTTGAGAGCCATCAGCTCCATTTTATCTCTGTCAGAAAAAGTTTCTACAACATTTCTGATTTCAGTTGTAATATCCACATTGGGGTCATCCATTAGCCGGGTGACAAGACTGGTTACAAGGTTCGCCTTACTTTCAAGCGTTTTTCGGGTACTGTCATAATAATAGCTGCTGATTGCCAACGCAAAGCCAACATCAAGCACAATCAGTACTACCACAATAATGCTAAGACCATTGATTAGCCACCGGTGTGTGATGCTTTTCAAAAAATCCGTCTCCCTTCAACGTTCCACCATCTTAAACTTACGCATTCCACTTATACCCATATCCCCACACCGTCAAGATATAATGTGGATTTGAAGGCTCGTCCTCAATTTTCATCCGCAACCGACGGATATTGACATCAACAATTTTGTCATCTCCATCATAACTGTCTCCCCAAATTTCGTTAAGGATTCGAGAACGCTCCAACGCCACCTTCTGATTTCGTAAAAATAAATCCACAATCTGATATTCAACCTGCGTCAAATCAACGACTACACCGTTCTTGGTGAGCTGACGACTCTTTCGGTTCAGTACGAAAGGACCCGATTCAGCCGTTTCGCTTTGATTTCCGCTTATCATATGAACGCGACGGTAAACAGCATCCACACGTGCCACCAGTTCAGACGGGCTGAACGGCTTGGTGACGTAATCGTCAGCTCCCAGCATAAGTCCGCGAACCTTATCCATTTCCTGTGTTTTGGC
>CAUABB010000231.1 GCA_958427155.1 uncultured Oscillospiraceae bacterium
CAATCGATATAAACGGGAATCTCTGGATTGCTCTTTTCGGAGGCGGAAAAGTGATTTGTGTTAATCCTCAAAGTGGTGACTTCTTAGCCGAAGTTAAAGTACCAGCTCAAAAAGTAACCTGTCCCGTTTTTGGAGGAACTGATTATTCAACTTTATTTATTACAACAGCATGGGAAAACTACACACCGAAGCAGCGTGAAGCGGATCCACTTGGTGGTGCCCTGTTTGCAGTTCATCTCGATGTCAAAGGAACTCCCTCTTACCGATTTGGAAAATAAAAACAGCCCGGATGTTTAAAATATCCGGGCTGTTTTTATTTCATTATTTCATTGTTATAATTTACTTATATGTGTACGTGCATACGGCTTCAGACGTTCAAGCAATTCGTATAAATCATCCTCTGAGAAAAACTCCGGATAAAGAACGTTTAAACTCTTAAGCGGCATCTCCCGGAACATCGACTCAATCATCTGCGGATTTAACGCCCCATCCTGGTTGCTGACCGCTCCAGAAGCCTGACAACGGCTCAGAAAAATCTGAATCTCTTTTGCAGCCTGTGGATGGTCTAAAATTTCACGGACTGTTGTAAATGGAGATAGATCAATGCCGGGATAACGTTCTGGAATCACTTTTAATTCACTCTCCAGCCGAATATCCGCCGAACTAGAACCGATCAAAACCCGGTACATGCCAGGCTCACAGAACCAGTTTCCTTCCGTCGCATGATAATAAGAAAAACTGCGGGTATTTAACCGAAATCTCACTGTTTTGCTTTCTCCCGGCTGTAAGAATACTTTTTCAAAACCTTTTAACTCCTTAACTGGCCTGTCAATCTCTGCACCAGGAGCCGCAATATAAAGTTGTGCAACTTCCGCACCGGCACAAAATCCAATATTTTTAACTTTACAGGAAACAGTCATTTCTGTTCCTTCCCGGAATTCAGAGGAATCAAATTGCAACTCACTATAAGAGAAATTCGTATAACTTAAACCGTGGCCAAAAGGATACTGAACCGGTATTTTCTTTTTATCGTAGTAACGATAACCCACATAAATTCCTTCCCGGTAAAATACTTTTTTCTGTGCACCAGGAAAGCTCAGGTAACTTGGGGTATCTTCCAGCCTGAGAGGAAATGTTTCAGCAAGTTTACCACTCGGATTTTTTCTGCCGTACAGAAGATCAAAAACAGCTCCCCCGGAAGCCTGACCCCCGAGATATCCCTCAAGAATTCCCTCTGTTTCCGGTTCCCAAGGCATTGTAACTGGAGAACCATTAGACAAAACAACAACCAGTTTATGACAGACTTTATTCAAACGTTTGATCAGTTCATTTTGATTCGGCGGTAACTGAAGATGGGTCC
Organism: uncultured Oscillospiraceae bacterium; assembly: GCA_958427155.1. Classification (GTDB taxonomy): domain Bacteria; phylum Bacillota; class Clostridia; order Oscillospirales; family Ruminococcaceae; genus Metaruminococcus_A. The sequence goes on from CAUABB010000231.1 coordinate 1,361, forward strand.
GGTCATAACCTTCTGATTCATAATAATCCGGTAATCCGGCCATTACTACAACTTTATCCGCTTTCCCAGCTGCTTCTACAGCATCAAAAAATAAATCTTCTTCTATTTCATCAGTTTCAATAGAATATCCTTTTCGATATTCAAAATCCACATCTTCTTCTTTTAAAGCATCTATCAGAGAAATGACTCTCAAAGGCTGGATATGAGAACTGCCTCCTCCCTGATAACGGGGTTTTTCAGCAAATTCTCCAACAAAGAGGACCTTTTCCTGACGGCTGAGTGGAAGTACGCTATGTTCATTTTTTAAAAGCACCATACAATCTGCTGCCGCTTCTCTAGCAAGGCGACAATGTGCTTCTGTCGAAAACGTTGCTTCTTTTTTCTGCCGCTCAACAGCCGTAAAAACAAATCTTAAAATGCGCTCAACCGCAAAATCAAGTTTTTCTTCTTCAAGGGAACCATTTGACACGGCAGTTTCAATTTCATCATTAAAAGTACCATTACATCCAGGCATTTCCAGATCAAGTCCAGCGGCAACGCACTTAGCCCGCTGTTTGATTGCGCCCCAATCGGTCATGACAAAGCCCTTGAATCCCCATTCATCCTTTAAAATATCACTCAAAAGCCGCTTATTACAGGCAAGAGGCGTTCCGTTAACAGTGTTATAAGAACACATCACCGTCTCCGGATTCGCTTCTTTAACCGCTGTTTCAAAACCGGTAAGATAAATTTCACGCAAGGTGCGTTCATCGATCTGTTCATCAATCCGCATCCGCATTGTTTCCTGATTATTGGCGCAAAAATGCTTTAAGGATGTTCCAACTTTTTGCGACTGGACGCCTATAATATGATGCTTGGCAATTTGGCCAGACAGATACGGATCCTCGGAAAAGTACTCAAAATTTCTTCCGCAAAGAGGAGAACGCTTTATATTGCAGGCCGGCCCCAACACAATAGAAATCCGCTCTGACTGAGCCTCCTCTCCAATTGCCGCACCAATTTTCTCCAACAAAGTACGATCCCAGGAAGAAGCAAGCGCTGCACCCGTCGGGAAACAAGTGGCGGCAGACGTTCCCTCTTCAGTCATTTTTCTAAGGCCATGAGGTCCATCCGTCATCATCACTGAAGGAATTCCCAGCCGATCCACCGGCTGAGTATGCCAACTGTCAAAGCCGGACACCAACGAACATTTTTCTTTTACTGTCAGCCTTGAAATTAACTCCCTTAACTGCGACTCTTCCATTTTGCTTCCTCCTATCCATTTTAAAAATTTTTGCAAACTCAAAAATGCTTATCCACCATTTTTTACATAAATATTTTAGACTTATTATGACATGAACTCAATGATTTAGCAAGATCATACAATATCTTTATTTCTGATCGTCTTTTTAAAAGAGTTGAATAATCGACGAAAAAAGCTAAAATTTTACTTAAATTTTACCGATCTTCTTCCCTTTGTCCTATGGAAATCAGGAAAAATATAGGATATAATAGAAAAGGTCATATTGTGGTATTTATCTGGCTATCAAACAGATAAAATGATCATAAATTTCCAGATGCAGAGCCACAGTATACTTTTAAAAGCTACTTCCCCGTTTTAGGTATGCGGAAC
>CAUABB010000232.1 GCA_958427155.1 uncultured Oscillospiraceae bacterium
CTCCCGACCTGGTTCACGCTACACCCAAAGGAATTTCCAAAGTGGCAAAATCCTTTCCAAACCTTACAATCATCGCGGCTCATCTAGGGGGGATGGAACGGAGCGACGAGGTGGAAAAATATCTTGTGGGACTGCCGAATGTTTATTTTGACCTTTCAATGGCGCATACTTTTTGCGATCTTTCTCAGGCGGAACGGATTGTCAAAACACACGGTACTGACCATATTCTATTTGGAACCGATCTGCCTTGGGGGACTGCTGAACAAACATTGGGACTGATGGAAAAACTTCACCTGTCGGAGGCCGATTTTCAAAAAATACGTTATCAAAACGCTTATAAAATTTTAAAGATAGAATAACCAGGCTTAAAACGGCTGAACAATCGCGCAGGGAGTGCTGAATTATGAAACAGGGAGCGTCTCTTGAAAGCTTTGTGGCTTACGTATACACCAACCTGCTGCACTTGAGCGGCTGTGACAGCGTTATTTCTCTAAACAGCTCAATCAAAGGTCTCAGCGGGATCATCCATGAATTTGATGTATACTACGAATTCTATCATCTAAACATTTTGTTCCGGGTGGCAATTGAGTGCAAAGACTGGGAACGGCCGGTAGACAAGGGTAAAGTGCAGGAGTTTTGGGCAAAAATTGATGATTTAAACAATGTTGCCGGCGTTATGGTTGCCAAAAATGGCTACCAGATTGGCGCTGTTCAGTTTGCCCAAACCAAGGGGATCATGCTGTTGACACTTGAAGATCTCCCCAGCTTCACTCAAATTGTTGCGGAAAAACTGCGCTTTCTCTTCCTTCCCGACGCCAAGGCGGTCGGACAGCCTTTCTGGACGATTATGGAGCGGTATGGGGATAACGTCAGCGGGAACTATTTTGACCTGCATATGGACGGCGTGGTTCAGATTCCTCTTTTCTTTTGTAAAAATATCGCCGAGTCTTTTCTGCGTCATCTTCCGGATCAAGAAAGATGGTGTGTCAGAGGGGTGACGAAAACACAGCTCAAAATATTAATCGCCTTATCCGAAAAAGGAAGCCGGAATGAATTCGCGCTGTGTTTATTCCCGACCGACCGAGCCGGGCAGATTGAGTTTCTGATTATTCCGGCTGACGAGCTGGAACGAGATTATTGTGACTGAAATTTTCCGTCTGTAATAATTAAGAAAGCATAAAAGCAGGGAGACCCTCTGCTTTTATGCTTTTTGTCTTTCCACTTACAACGGTTCAGGAAAAGAACATCGAATAGAATGCTCGTCAAAATAATCACTCATATTTTCGTAGCAGCGCAACATCATATCCGCGATCTCAGCTTTGGCTTTCCGAGTAGTATCCGGATAAATCGGCTCTAGAACAGTCAATGTGGGAAGAGGCTTACGGTTTATAAATTTCCGCAGCCCTTTGCGCTCCCGGAAAGTGATTACCATGGGGACAACCGGAACACCCCCGTCATAGGCGTATTTAAAAGCTCCCCGATGGAATTTCCGAATCCCCTTCAGGTAATAAGGGTAAAGAACCCCTTCCGGGTAAACATGGACATAATTTCCCCGTCTCAAAAGCTCCTGAACCACGCCGTTGAAAACCCGAAGCGCTTTGGGGGTTTCGGGAATCGGGATTCCGCCGCAGGCTCGAATCAGCCACCGGATTCCGGCAAGCTCCAGATTGCTCTTAACCGTGGGATAATAAAGATTTTTCGGCGCTATGGCCTGAACGACAAATGAACAGTCCAGTCCTTGAACATGGTTGCAAACCGTAACCGCACCGCCGCGTATGTTTTTAAAGTTCTGCTTTCCCAGGACTCTGAACCCGTAACACACCCAATTGTAACAGGTAAAAAAACCGACCGCGATCATTTTAAGCAGATAAGAAACCAACCGGCTAATTTTTCGGCGCGGAATAAACCGATAGTTTTCATCCACCTTAATATGAAACGGCTTCCACAGATGAACCGGTTCTTCTCCGTCTGCCGGGATTTCTTCAAGCGGTGTGTGCGGATGTTCCAGTGACATTCCGCTTTTCCCTCCTTTTTCAAATATAGAACCAACCCGCTTGCGCTTTTGGGCTGGATGCAATAAAATAAGAACAGATCAAATTTATAAATGGAAAGCGCCTATACCATCGGCGCAGAAAGGAACGTATATGAAACAAGGTAAGCCCTTTGGGATTATCGGCGCCATGGCGTCTGAAGTGGAAATTCTCAAGCAAAAACTGCACGGACGGAAAACCTTAAGAATTGCCGGAGTAGACTTTTGCGAAGGCACTCTTGAAGGAAAACCAGTGGTCATCGCTCAATGCGGTATCGGAAAAGTCTGCGCCGCAATCTGCACCCAGGCCATGATTGACCGATTTAATGTAGAATGTGTTATCAATACAGGTGTTGCCGGAGGGCTGCATCATTCCCTTTCCGTGGGAGATATTGTCATCAGTACTGATGCTGTACAGCATGACTTTGATATGACAGCATTCGGCTATGTCAAGGGATATATGGGGGGTGGCGATGGAAAAACAGCAACTCGCTATCATGCAGATCCGGATCTGATCTCACTTTTCAAAACGGCAGCAGACGAAATCTTAACCGACAACAAGTATATCGACGGAACAATTGCCTCTGGAGATATCTTTGTGGATGACAGTGCACTGAAAAAAACTCTGATTGAATCCTTCGATGCAGCGGCAGCTGAAATGGAAGGCGCGGCTGTTGCTCAAGTTGCAGCGGCCAACGAAACACCATTTGTCATTATCCGCTCTATCTCCGACCTGGCAGAAAACGAAGCTAATGTTTCTTTCGAAGAATTTGAACGTAAAGCAGCAGACATCTCCAGTAGGATTGTCCTCGGCATGCTGAGTCGTGCCTGACTGTGGAATCGCTTAAAAGCTTACCGGATCAAAATCCGGTAAGCTTTTACTTTTCTCAAATTTTTTGTTTAAGCCCGTTCTTTTAAGCCGGGAA
>CAUABB010000233.1 GCA_958427155.1 uncultured Oscillospiraceae bacterium
GATTGGTTGCTTTGTGCCGGCACGCTCTGCGACGTTGACGATTGTCGATAAAATTTTCACTCGTGTTGGTGCTTCAGATGATTTGGCGTCTGGGCAGTCTACTTTTATGGTAGAAATGAGCGAAGTATCGGATATTCTTCATCATGCGACATCTCGAAGTTTTATTGTCCTTGACGAAATCGGGCGAGGAACATCAACGTTTGACGGTATGAGCATTGCGCGGGCAGTTATTGAGTATATCATCAAGACGAAGGGATTGGGCTGTAAAACGATGTTTGCGACCCATTATCATGAACTCACTGCTCTGGAGCAGATGTACCCTTCCGTTAAAAATTATAATATTGCTGTTAAAAAACGAGGAGATGATATTACCTTCCTGCGGAAAATTGTACCGGGCGGGGCAGATGATAGTTACGGAATAGAAGTAGCAAAACTCGCCGGAATTCCAAGAGGAGTTATCAGCCGTGCAAAAGAAGTGCTGAAAGAGTTGGAAAGTGGAGATGGATCACGTCCGTCAACTCATATTGTTGAAGAGGGAAATTCTCCTACCCAGATAACTTTTGGTCATTCGAATCAAAATAAGGTTGTGGAAAAAGTGAGAAATATCGACTTGGATTCCCTAACTCCTATTGAGGCTTTGAATATCCTGTTTGAGCTAAAAAAATTGTTGGATTGATTGAATGCTGATGGAGGTGGCATCTTGCCTAAAATAAATGTTCTGTCAAAAGAAGTGTCGGAATTGATAGCTGCCGGTGAGGTGGTTGATCGTCCGGCTTCTGTTGTAAAGGAACTGGTTGAAAACGCGATTGACGCTGGCGCAACCTCGGTGACGGTTGAAATTAAAAAAGGTGGGATTGAGTATATTAGGATTACGGATAATGGTTGCGGAATCCAGCCTGAAGATGTCCCAATTGCATTTTTGAGACATGCGACCAGCAAAATTCAGAATGAATCTGATCTAAACGTTATTTCAACGCTAGGATTTAGGGGAGAGGCGCTTGCTTCTATCTGTGCGGTTTCACGGGTTGAAATGCTTACCAAAACGCCTGAAAATTCTTTGGGAACACGAATTCAGATTGAAGGCGGCGAACAGGTGCTGTTGGAAGAGGCTGGCTGTCCGGACGGAACTACGATTATAGTCCGTGATATTTTTTACAATATTCCAGCTCGGCTTAAATTTTTAAAAAAAGATGTTTCAGAGGGAAATAGTATCGCCAGTATGTTAAACAAAATAGTCCTTTCTAATCCGTCTGTTTCGTTTTCCTTTATTCGTGATAATGTTAAACAACTTCAAACGCCGGGAGACGGGGAGTTGTATTCGGCCATTTATGCGGTTTATGGTAAAAATTTTACTGATGGACTTATGAAGGTGGATTATTCTCTCGGGGATATTGCGGTTTCCGGGTTTTCCAGTATTCCGATGAGTGCACGAGCAAACCGGTCAATGCAGCACTTTTTTGTCAATGGCAGATATGTGCGTTCCCGCACCTGTTCGGTTGCTTTGGAGGAAGGGTATAAAAACGCAATTATGGTGGGTAAATTTCCCGCCTGTGTTCTCAATATAACTCTTCCGTACGATTTTGTGGATGTCAATGTTCATCCTACTAAAACCGAAGTTCGCTTTATAAACGAGAGGAGTGTTTTTGACTGCTTGTATTTTGCGGTTAAAACAGCCATTACTGCAAGCGAGATTAAGAAGACTCTTCCTTTTCCTGCAAAAGAAAATTACCGAGAACAGTTTAAGACTGTTTTGGGGACACAGGAAACACTGCAAAGTTCTTCCGGTACTCAGGACGAAGTTAAGGATGTTTCCGGTTTTCCCTTAACAAATTCAGATACGGTTTCTTATAAGCGTAGATCAAACGAGCCACAAGGGGAAAGGATCGTTGCAGAAAATATTTCGGACTATCGGATTCAACCAGAGGAAACCCTGAAGGAGCATGATTACCATTTTTTAAACCTTGAAGCGTTTAAAAGAAAAGCTGTTGAGCTTCCACCGAATCAGTTACAGCAGTCTCAAAATTTGGAGTCTGCCGTCTTATTAAATAAAGAATTTTCTGGGGAAAAAACTGATGAAAAGCCGGAAAATTTGAAAATTCGGCTTGTTGGTGAGGTGTTTGAAACATATATTGTTGCAGAAATTAACGATATGCTGGTTATGATTGATAAGCATGCGGCACATGAGCGAATTTTGTTTGAAAAATTGAAAGCGGAACACCGGCCGCTGGATCATCAGGTTTTACTTTCTCCGTTTACTGTAGTGATGTCTGAAGAGGAGTGTGATGCGGTTTTATCAAACCTTGAAATGGTAGACAGACTTGGTTTTTTGGTAGAGGGATTTGGTAGTTCAATGCTTCTGGTACGAGAGATTCCCATTTTGCTTGATCAGCATGATGCTTCTCAGCTTCTCTCGGAAATTGCGATTAATTTAAAAAATAATAAACATGATCCATCTCCTTCCCAGTTGGACGACCTTTATCATTCGGTAGCCTGTAAAGCGGCGATTAAAGCACATGATAAGAATACAAACCAAGAGCTTTTAGAATTGGTAGAGCGAGTTTATACAGATGAAACAATTCGTTATTGTCCGCATGGGCGTCCGGTTTTACAGGTTTGGAGTAGGTATCAAATCAATAAATTGTTTGGTAGGTAAGTTATGAACCGAATTCCGCTTGTAGTTATTTTAGGCCCTACTGGCAGTGGAAAAACGGCATTGTCAGTTAAATTGGCAAAAAAGTTTAATGGAGAGATTGTTTCTGCTGATTCAATGCAGATTTATAAGCAGATGCAAATTGCGACAGCTAAGCCCACATCGGAAGAGATGGAGGAGATTCCTCATCATTTGGTTGACTTTTTGGATTGTTCAGAATCTTTCAGTGTAGCTGATTATGTGGAAAAAGCGAAAAAAGAAATCTTTGAAATTCATTCAAGAGGAAAG
>CAUABB010000234.1 GCA_958427155.1 uncultured Oscillospiraceae bacterium
TATGGTGCGGGTAACAGGACTTGAACCTGCACGTAAGAAACACCAGATCCTAAGTCTGGCGCGTCTGCCAATTCCGCCATACCCGCATACACTGTTAACTTTGTACAACAGTAAAAATTATTATATCACCTGCCCCTTGTTTTTGTCAATCAGGGAGAAGCTCCTTAATTTGTGAAATATTCGCCCGAATTACAGCGGTCAACTCCTCAAAGCTACCAAATTTCTGTTCTGGCCGAATAAATTTCATTAAACTCACTTTAATGTTTTGTCCATAAAGATGATCGTCCACTCCCATAATATGCGTTTCTGCCAAAGGAAGCCTGTTTCCGGCAATTGTTGGTTTAACTCCAACGTTGGTGATTGATTTGTGCCGTTTACCCTTTAAATATGTATAGGAAGCATAAACTCCAAAACGAGGAACCAGATACAATTCAGGAAAAATTTGGTTAATTGTTGGTATTCCAATAGTTCTCCCCAATTCATTTCCATGTGCTACTATAAAGTCAAATGAATAAGGAGCCCCGAGAAGCGTATTTGCTGTTTCAATTTCACCATCCTGAAGGCACTGTCTAATCCGGGTAGAACTAATCGGCGCGCCACCATCCAGCAGAGGTTCTACTGGTTCCAAACGGATACCGCTTTCATCGCACAGTTTACTAAGCATGATTAAATCACCGGAAGCGCCACATCCAAATCTGAAATCCCGACCACAAGCAACCGCTTTTGCTTGAAGCTTTTCTAGAAGAATTTTTTTAACGAATTCCTGAGGAGACAAAGAACGGATATTTTCAAACGGAGGGATTTCAACAACTTCAACTCCCAATTCTTCGAGTGTTTTCAAAAAAAGAGTCTGCGTTAAAATTCTTTTTGTCCCTAGTTTTCGTGTGGGCTGTTCATGATCGGTAGAAAAAGTTAATACTGTGGGAACAAGGCCGTTTTCTTTTTCTGCCACTACTCGGTTGATCACTGCACGATGTCCCTTATGTACACCGTCAAACATTCCGAGCGCAACCGCAGTACTATGACCGGTTTTTGCAATACTATTGTAAACGACCAAGTTTCTCCCTCCATTTCCATAAATTAAAAAAAGGATACAACTTGTAGTTCCTTTTTTTCAAAATCAAGGAATGCTACCCCTAAAAATTCCTTTTCAGGTCCATAAACAGCATGAAGCTTTCCGCCTTTTTGATAATTAATACGATTTAAATCCAACCGGACTCCGTTTAAAAACATCCGTTTTTGGACGGAGTTCAAAAAAACCGCCGGGCTATTCTGATAAACTGAAGAAACCGGAATCACCCTCTCCTCAAGTTTGTTTTTCTTGGCCAACTGCTGCGCTTCTTCCAGGGTAATACACTGCGTTAATCCAAAACCAGACGATTCTGTTCTTACCAATGAAGTAAGGATTCCGCCAACTTTCAAAGTTCGACCAATATCATGAATCAACGTGCGAACATAAGTTCCTTTGGAACATTTCACATCAAGTAGTCCTTCTCGCGTTTGGACATTATACTCAAGCAGAGAAAGTTCCAATATTTGAACTTCTCGTGGCTTCCGTACAACCTCGCATCCACGCCGCGCGAGGTCATAAAGATGTTGTCCATTAATCCGAACAGCAGAATACATTGGGGGAACCTGTTTGATCTGTCCTACAAAGGATGGAAGCAAATGAATCAGTTTTTCACATGGCACCACACTTGTAGATTCTGCCAGTACTTTTCCTGTCCGATCCTGTGTATCAGTTTCAACGCCAAGTCTGAAACCGGCTTTATAACGTTTGGTCTCATCTGGCAAAATATCACAAGCCTTTGTTGCCCTGCCAAATAAAAGAGGAAGAACGCCAGTTGCTATTGGGTCAAGAGTGCCGGCGTGTCCTATTTTTCGCTCTCCTGAAATCCCCCGCATTTTTGCGACTACATCAAATGAAGTGAACCCCTCCGGCTTATTAATACAGAGAATTCCATTCATAGGTGTTTTTTCACCACATCCAAAATTTTTTGTTTCACTTCTTCCAGTGAACCTGTCAGCGTACAACCGGCGGCCCTAGCATGTCCACCGCCACCCAACTCTATACAAATATCAGAAGCATTAACCGGCTCTACTGTACGGACAGAAACCTTATAAAATCCTTCCCGTTCCCGCAAGGTAATCCCGGCCTTAACTCCTTCAATCTGCCGAGGCATTGCAGAAACGCCGTCTAAATCACTCTCATCCACTTTCGTTTCTTCTACCAAACTTCGTGGAATAACAATGATAGCACATTCGTCATTCAGGTAAAACTCCATTGAACTGAGCGCCGTCTGCTCTACTTTTACCCGTGCCCGACTTTTTGTATCAAACATCAGGCGGTTAATCGTCGTATAATCTGCGCCGCACTCAATCATTTCAGCCGCCGCACGATGGGTATTTCCTGTCGTATTGGAGAATTTAAAGCATCCTGTATCTGTAGCAATCCCGGTGTAAAGCGGATTGGCGATCTCAGCTGTTATAGGGACGCCCAATTTCTTAATAACTTCAACCATAATTTCCGCCGTTGCCGCAGCTTTAGGACTGAGACATAGTTCTTTTGCATAATGGGTATTTGAAATATGATGATCGATACACAGATCGACTCGATCCGCATAAGGCAAAAGCTTCTCTCCAAACAGCTGAACATCCGCGATATCTACTGCGACAACCAGTTCCGGAATAAAATCCAATTCCCGCTCTTCCACAAAATATCCGAATTTCTGCGGAAAGGGGTCGGAACAGAGAACCACAGAACGCTTCTCAAGAGAATCCAGCGCTTTTTGAAGGCCAAACGCAGACCCCAGAGTGTCGCCATCCGGATTATGGTGGGATAAAATTAAAATCCGATCAGCGCTTTTGATTCGTTCTGCCACGGCAGCCACGGAAATTTCCATTTTACACTCTCCTTTTAAAAGGAAC
>CAUABB010000235.1 GCA_958427155.1 uncultured Oscillospiraceae bacterium
CCGAAGCTCCCGCAAGGCGGAAGAAAAATTTTTCGCCTGCTTTGAACGCCTCCGGATACTGCGTTTCAATATAAACTTTTGCCTTACGGGATGGCGGTACATTCATTTCAGCGCGGGCGTTGCGGATCGCTCTAATCGCATCGACCACACGGCCAAATTCCCGTTCCTCTTCCGGGAAGCAGAGTGTATCACTATACTCCGGGAACTTCGCAATCATGATGCTCTCTCCGGTATGCGGAAGCGCTTGCCAAATCTCCTCGGTGATAAACGGCATAAAGGGATGAAGAAGTTTTAAGGTGTTATTCATCACGTAGACAAGCACCTTCTGGGCATTTTTCGACTCCTCCCCGCCGGCCTGAAGCCGAGCTTTACAGAGTTCAATATACCAGTCGCAGAAGACATCCCAGATAAAATCGTACAGCTTCGCCACTGCAATGCCAAGTTCAAACTTCTCCAGGTTTTCCGTTACCTGCCGCACCAATTCGTTATACTGAGAAAGAATCCATTTATCCTCCGTCGTTAAAGTTTCCGGAAGAGATTCGTCGGTAATTTCGTCCGAAAGGTTCATCAGAATAAACCGGGACGCGTTCCAAAGCTTGTTCGCAAAATTACGGCTGGCGCGGACCTTATCATCCGAATACCGCATATCATTTCCAGGACTGTTGCCGGTTGCCAACATAAAGCGGAGAGCGTCTGCGCCAAATTCTTCAATTACAACCAGAGGATCGATCCCGTTTCCAAGGGATTTGGACATCTTTCTTCCCTGAGAATCCCGCACGATACCGTGGATAAAAACAGTGTCAAACGGTGTTTTCCCCGTCTGCTCAATAGCTGAGAAAATCATCCGCGCAACCCAGAAAAAGATAATATCATAACCGGTAACCAAGGTTGAAGTCGGATAAAAATATTTAAAATCCTCTGTCTCAGCCGGCCAGCCCAATGTTGAGAAGGGCCAGAGAGCGGAAGAAAACCAGGTGTCAAGCGTGTCCTCATCCTGATGCATTTTCCCACCGCATTTCGGACAGGTGTCCACCGCGGTCTTAGAAACCACCATCTCCCCGCAGCTGTCGCAGTAATAAGCCGGGATCCGATGACCCCACCAGAGTTGACGGGAAATACACCAGTCCTTGATGTTCTCCATCCAGTGGAAATAAATTTTGTCAAATCGCTCCGGGATAAAACGGGTTTCACCGTTTTTGACCGCCTCAATAGCCGGTTTAGCAAGCGGTTCCATTTTGACGAACCACTGCTTGGAAACACGCGGTTCAACCGTAGTGCTGCAGCGGTAACAGCTTCCCACGTTGTGCGTGTGGTCTTTCACTTTTACAAGATAACCGCCAGCTTCCAGATCGGCAACAAGCGCTTTCCGGGCTTCATAACGGTCCATCCCCTCATATTTTCCGCCGTTTTCATTGATGTGCGCGTCGTCAGTCATCACATTAATGACTGGAAGATTATGCCGCAGGCCGACCTCGAAATCGTTTGGGTCGTGCGCCGGGGTGATTTTCACCGCGCCCGTACCGAACTCCATATCAACATAGCTATCGGCGACAACCGGAATTTCCCGGCCGACAAGGGGTAGAATCAACATTTTGCCCACCATATCCTTGTAACGGGGATCGTCCGGATTGACCGCAACCGCGGTATCGCCAAGCAGGGTTTCCGGACGGGTCGTCGCAATTTCAACAACACCGCTGCCGTCTGCAAGCGGATAATTGATATGCCAGAAATGCCCGGCCTGTTCGCTGTATTCCACCTCAGCATCTGAAATAGAGGTTAAACAGTGCGGACACCAGTTAATGATCCGCTCGCCACGGTAAATCAATCCTTTTTCATAAAGCCGGACAAACACCTCTTTAACTGCCTCGGAGCAGCCTTCATCCAGGGTAAACCGCTCTCTGCTCCAGTCGCAGGAAGTCCCGAGCTTTTTTAGCTGTTCGACAATCCGCCCGCCGTACTGTTCTTTCCACGCCCAGGCGCGCTCCAGGAATTTTTCCCGCCCCAAATCGGCTTTGGATACTCCTTCTTTCCGCATCGCTTCCACAATCTTCGCTTCCGTCGCGATGGAAGCGTGGTCCGTTCCCGGAATCCAAAGGGCGGAATAGCCCTGCATCCGTTTAAAACGGATTAAAATATCCTGCAAGGTTTCATCCAACGCATGCCCCATATGAAGCTGCCCGGTGATGTTTGGTGGGGGAATTACAATGGTGTAAGGTTTTTTCTCCGGATCCGGCTTTGCGGTAAAATAGCCACCATCAAGCCAGAACTTGTAAATACGATCTTCAACATCCCTCGGATTATAAAGTTTTTCGAGTTCTTTTGCCATAGAGTCCTCCTTATTTAACGGTCATTAAAAGGCCGACCTTTAGAATATTTTCTGCCGTCACAAAAACAAAAACCGCCCTAAAGCAAATCTTGCTTAGGACGGGCAAATGTCCGCGGTACCACCTAAATTCAGAGCTTTGTACTCCGCACTCTTCCAGCACAGGAAAACCGATACTGCGCCCTTGTAACGGCGGGCCTCCGTTGGCGCCTACTGAGGGAAATCTCCCCGTTGGGACCAAGGCTCAGGGGCTACTTCCAGACGACCTGCACGAAAGCTTGCACCAGCCGCTTTCTCTCTTTGCTTTGGGTACGCCTGTACTCCTCCCCGTCACTGCCTGTGACGATATTAGTATTAGTATATCCAGAAAAATGAATTTTGTCAACTTTTAATCAATCGACAGTTTTTCCGTAAATTCTTTATCCGGTTTGATATAAGCGGTTTGATAATTTTCAAAGATCACCATTCCGGGTTTCGCACCGTTCGGCTTATGGACATTCCGTATCTCAGTATAATCCACCGGAACCTGCACCGAGTTCTGCGCCTTGCTGTGGGTCGCCGCAATCACAGCGGCTTCCTCT
>CAUABB010000236.1 GCA_958427155.1 uncultured Oscillospiraceae bacterium
ACAGTTTAAAACGCAAATTGAGGATGCGCGCAGTCAGATAAAAACGGGTAAGGAGCAGCTTAGCGAGCAGAAAAACAAATGGAGTGAAACAGAATCGTTATACCGGTCTATACAGAGCCTTTGTGAAACTGCAGTGATTGGGCAGCCTTTTACCCAGGAACAGCAGGCTATAGTTGATCAGTCCGTTCTTTTAAATGAAAATTTTCCGATGCTGCTGACAGCTGCTTTGGTAATGGGAGATCCGCAGTCATCCGCTTTACTTGATCTGGCACTTTCTCAGGCAGATCAGGAGATTTATTCCGGGCTTTCGGAACTACAGGCGGCCGAAACAGAATTGGCTGAAAAAAGCGCTTTGGTGGATCAGCAGGAAGCAGCCGGAGAAGAGCAATTTGCAGCTTCTAAAAATCAGCTGGAACAGGCCGCCCGGGAATTAGAGCAGGCTGAAGCGGATTATGAAGAGGGAAAAGCAGAGTCAGATGCGGAACTGGAAAAAGCCCGAAATGAGATTGAAAAGGGCGAAAAAGACCTTCAAGAGCTGGAAAAACCTAAGGTGTATCTTTTCGATCGTGATGATAATGTCGGCTATTCAGGTTTTTCAGGTGACGCAGACAAAGTTGATAATATCTCTAAAATTTTTCCGGTATTTTTCATCTTTGTCGCCGCTTTGGTTTGTCTGACAACCATGACCCGTATGGTGGAAGAGGAGAGGACAGGCATCGGAACTCTCAAGGCACTGGGATACGGAAAAATGGCGATTGCGGCAAAATATCTTGCATATGCCCTGATGGCTAGTTTGGCAGGAAGCATACTTGGCCTTTTGGTAGGATTTCAGATTTTCCCTCATGTGATTTTTAATGCTTATAAGATTATGTATTATTTGCCTGCCCTGATCGCTCCTTTTCGATGGGATTATGCTGTATGGTGCACTACAGCGGCAGTCATTTGTACAGGAGCCGCAACGCTAATTGCTTGTTACACAGAACTTTCTGATCAGCCTTCCCAGCTGATGCGGCCGAAGCCTCCAAAAAATGGGAAACGAGTGCTTTTGGAACGTTTTACCTGGCTATGGTCTAAAATTGGTTTTATCCGCAAAGTTTCAATTCGGAATTTTTTCCGGTATAAAAAGCGGGTGATTCTGACTGTGACAGGAATTGCTGGATGCACCGCTCTAATGTTAACTGGATTTGGCCTGAAGGATTCTATTTCAACTATTGTAGCGAGGCAATATGAAAATATATTTCTTTATGATGCAATGACGGTTTATGATGGAGAAGCATCCTCTCAAGATTTGGAAGAACTTGATCAGATTTTGCAAAGCCAGTCTGCTGTAGCAGAAGTTCTTTATGCACAACAAATTTCGGTAGACGGAATCAATCCAGAAAGTGAAAAGTCTGTAGACAGTTATCTTATGGTTCCGTCAGATGCTGATTCTTTCGGCGATTATGTTGTATTGAGTCCGCGTGGTTCGGACGAAATTTTAAAACTGGAGGCAGGAGGAGCTGTTGTTAGCGAAAAGCTAGCTTCGATGCTTGGCCTTCAGACTGGTGACCGTATTCAGCTCAAAAATTCTGATGGGAAAACAGTAGAGGTACCAATTACAGGTATTACTGAAAATTACTTATATCATTTTATTTATATGCTTCCAGAAACTTATCAAAATCTTTTTGGAGAGAAGTCTGTCCCAAATGTTGCTATGATGAATCTTAAAACAGATGATTCTATGGCGCTTGATGACCTATCGGTTGCTGTTTTGAAAAATGACGCAGTATTACAAATTTCCTATTCTAAGGACAATGGGAAAACATTTCTTGATATGTTGGATAGTTTAAACGCTGTCATCTTTGTTTTGATTCTTTCAGCGGGCGCATTGGCTTTGGTAGTTCTTTATAATTTAACGAATATTAATGTAAATGAGCGTATCAGAGAATTAGCGACCCTTAAAGTGCTTGGGTTTTACAACAAGGAAGTCACATCTTATATTAATCGGGAAAACATGGCTTCTTCTATTCTAGGAATCTTAGTAGGCTTAATTGTTGGCGTTTTTCTTCACCATTTTGTGGTTACGACTGCTGAAGTGGATATTGTTATGTTTAGCCGTGAAATTTTTCCGATGAGTTACGTCCTTGCGGCGGCGTTAACTTTTGTGTTTACTTTAATTGTAAACTTCCTGCTTCATTTCCGGTTAAAGAAAATCAATATGGTGGAGTCTTTAAAGTCGATTGAGTGACTAGAGAGGTTGACAGAACTAAAAAAATGCGTTATAATTAATCCATTCTATAAGGAAAATGCGTTGAAGAGGATTAGTAATATTTTCTACGCCTTCAGAGAGCTGTTGTCTGGTGTAAAACAGTGGTAGAAGAAAATATGAACTCGCCTTTGAGCAGCTTGCTGAAGTTTATAGTAGGTGGAGCCGGAACCTGACCGTTATAACAGGAGGATATAAGGCTTTTATAAGTCCGTATCTGTTTTTGAGTGCATACGTTTATGGCGTATGAATTAGAGTGGTACCACGGAAGGTTAAAACTCCCGTCTCTAGGTTTAGAGACGGGAGTTTTTTATGACTAAATGAGTTTTCCGTGCCAAAATGGTACGAAGATTGATTTGGGGCTGCCGCTGAAACAGGTGTAAGATAGAAAAGCCATGATAGTCCAATCGAATCAAAAAAGGAAAAGGTGAATAATAATGGAGAATGTGAGCAAGTACACAAGGGGATATTTTATGCCCCCGGTTAACGAAATGAAATGGGCTAAAAAAGAGTACATTGAAAAGGCTCCGATTTGGTGTAGCGTTGACCTGCGGGATGGAAATCAGTCTTTGATTGTTCCCATGGCTTTAGAGGACAAAATTAAGTTTTTTAAATTTTTGGTAAAACTTGGTTTTAAGGAAATTGA
>CAUABB010000237.1 GCA_958427155.1 uncultured Oscillospiraceae bacterium
GGCGAAGTGATAGTCCTGACAGATATCTTCATTTTAGGGTTTCCCAGGTGGCTCAGATTCAGAATCTTATAGAGAATTTGATAATATCCCTGATGGATCACCATGAAGATGAAAATCGTATTAACCAAATTCTGGTCGGGTTGCTTTTCCTTTATCTGCAAAAACATACAGGCCTTCTTGAGGAGCCAGCTCCGGTTGATTATCAGGATAACTTAGTCATGGCGGTTTTGAAGTATATTGACCAGCATTATCCGGAAGCCAGTCTTTCTGAGTTAGCAGATTATATGGGAGTATCTCTGCCTTTTTTAAGCAGACTAATCAACAAAAAAACTGGCTCTAATTTTAAGGAGTTGCTTCAGCGTAAAAGACTTCAGGTTGCACGAACTCTTTTAGTTGATACTCATCTTTCCGTCAGTGATATTGTTTCAGCTGTTGGATATGAAAATAACAGCTATTTTTACAGGTGCTTTCGAGAGAAAAATGGAGTTTCCCCCAAAGAATATCGGGAACTTGCCAAGCGAAAACAAGAAAGATCAAAGTGAGTGATTTATGATTAAAGCCGGAATAAAAGATTTTCGTTTTTTTAACAGGACTCTTTAAAGTAAAGCTAGTAAAAAGAATATCGGAGGTGAAGGACTTGTTTACAAAACAGACGTTGGATTTTTTGTTTGAAAACCGTTTGCATGATAGTAAGGTTTGGTTTGAGGAGCATAAAGAAGATTATCATCGTTTGGTTCTACGTCCACTGCAGGAACTTGTAGAGGCTCTTGCGCCGTCCATGTTAAAAATTGACGGAAATTTTACGGTGGAGCCGAAAGTGGATAAAACCATCTGTCGAATCCGCCGCGATACTCGATACTCTCATGACAAATCTCTTTATAGGGATACAATGTGGATTATTTTCAAAGAAGGAAAGATGCACAGTACTGAAGTACCGGGTGTGCATTTTGAAATCACCTGTGACGGTTTTAATTATGGATGTGGTTTTTATCACGCTTCTACAGGGTATATGGCCACGATGAGAGAGATGATTCTCTCAAAAGATAAGCTGTTTGAAAAAGCGCACAGGGCTTATGAGTCTCAGACTCTTTATCGTATGGAAGGGGAATGCTTTAAAAAAGCTCATTTTCCAGATCAGCCGGAAAATTTGCGGAATTGGCTTGAGCGTCGGAATATTAGTTTTTTAGCCGATAGCAAGGATTTTCAACTGCTTTTTTCTGATCATCTCGCGGAAAAGTTGATTCAAGATTACCAAGCGTTAGAACCTTTTTATAAATTTTTACTCCATGTTGCAAAAGAACAACTTCGCAGAGAAACGGAACATTATCTGTTTCAATATTAAAAAAATTTTGACAGCCAAAATAATAGAAAAACGTTAATATTTAATCGTTAAAATTCAAGATAATTTTTGCGTTTGCGTTGTTTAATTAAAAAGCAAGAGATAACGAAAATTTATTTCACCATCTATCTCTTAATGTTTGAATTTGAATGTTTATTTAAATTGGTTAGAAGCAATTTCTCTTGCCGAATGCGCTGCATTAATTAAAAAAAGCGTGGCGGATGAAGCTGTCATTAAAATGATTGTTGATACTTTAGAAAAGACCGCAATATTGAGGTGCCTCTCTATGAGGTGTGTGGCTGTTTTTAGAATTATATGGACAATATGTTTGAGCCTGATGGAGAAAGTCCTAAAAAACGAAAAAGCCTAAATATGAACGTTTTTTTGATTAGGTAAAATAGAAAGACAGATATTAAAAACTCAACGAAGGTTGAGTTTTTTTGATTCTGAACAAACTGTGAATTTACTTGACATTAAAAAATAAAACGGTATAATATTGTTGCATGTCAAATAGTTGTATATCATACAAAAGAGGTTTACTATGAAGACGTTACGTATTGGAATAGAACTGCGCTCTCTGAATAATTTGATTATGCGCTATATGGAGAATCATTCCAGTAAGCCCCGTGTAGATGCGATTACCGGAACGAATGGATGGATTATAGGGTTCCTTGCAAAAAATCAAGATCGTGATATCTTTCAGAGAGATTTGGAACAGGTGTTTGGGATTACCCGTTCTACTGCTTCAAAGGTGATTAATCTAATGGAAAAAAAGGATCTGATTCGTCGTGAGAGTGTTCCTCAGGATGCGCGCTTGAAAAAATTGGTTTTAACGCCAAAAGCGCTGGAAATATCGGAAATTATGCGGGAGGACAGCAACCAATTAGACAGGACCCTGGTTGCAGGCTTTTCAGATGAAGAACTTAGACACCTTTATTCCTATATTGATCGGATGAAACATAATGTTGAGTTTTGATTCTTATTGTTTTTGTATAATAGTTTGATATCCAACATTGTTTCTTGAGGAAACAGTTTCTAAGTGAAACAATTATAAGAGGAGGCTTTACGTTCTGTGATTAGGAAATTGATGAAAAGTATTCGGGAATATAAAAAGGAATCCCTCCTAGCGCCTTTGTATGTTGCGTTGGAAGTAGTCCTTGAAGTTGTAATACCGCTGTTGATGGCAAATTTGATTGATTTTGGTATTGACGGTGGAGATATGGCCTATATTTTAAAAATAGGTGCTGCTTTATTAATATCGGCGGTTATTTCATTGATTTTTGGCGCACTAGCCGGGAAAAGTGCAGCGGTCGCCTCGGCGGGATTCGCTAAAAATCTACGGAAAGATATGTACTATAATGTACAGAATTTTTCTTTTTCCAATATCGATAAATTTTCAACCGCAAGTATCGTTACTAGGCTTACAACAGACGTTACCAATGTTCAAATGGCATATCAGATGCTTGTTCGAGTTGCTATGCGTGCACCTGTTATGATGATTTTTTCCCTTGCGGTTTCTTTCAGTATTGATGTGAATCTGTCTCTG
>CAUABB010000238.1 GCA_958427155.1 uncultured Oscillospiraceae bacterium
ATTCATAAGTGTAGAGAAAAAGCCCATAACGCCCTTGGTCGCACCTGACCAAACATCTCCCATATTAATAGCGGGAAGGTATTTCCCTATCGTATTCAAAACATCGGTTGAACTGTACTCGTCTTTAAGATTGGTGAAAAACTGCGACAAGTCCTCCCCAAACCACTGTGCCAACATCTCGTTATCGCGGAACAAATTATCCAGAAAAGCTCTGACGCTATCCAAATAACTCGGAACTTGTACGACAAGTGATGTAATACTTTCCACCAGTTGCGGAATTAAAAGCCAAAAGAATCCGGTCAACAGTAAAATAATCAGTACAAATGTAGCGACAACACTTAAAGCCCGGCGCACCTTAGAGTATTTTAACTGCGGCTGTATTTTTTTAAAACAAACCCTCTCAAAAAAATTGAGGAGCGGATTTAACAGATAAGCGATGATCAATCCCGCAATCATGGGCATCAATATCTGCAAAATCAGATTTATACCACCCCAAATTACGTCAAAGCGGTTAATCACCAAATAAAAAAGGATGCTGCAGGCAATGACGATAAATGCTGTAAGTCCAATACCAAAATAACTTTTATCCCATTTGAATTTCATAACTTCACCTGCCCTTTATTTACTGTTTTCATCATAAATCAAAAAAGCCTACAAGTCAATGAAAAAAGCATTTCCCCAAGTTCTTTTTCTATCCTTTCCGATCCTATAAAACATATGCCTTCTGCGTCTTTCCAGTTGAAATTTAGATAAAAAAGGGATATAATAATCAAAATTAGAATGTTACTTGGAGGAAATTCGAATGGTATTTGTAATCGATGTAGGCAACACCAATATCGTAATTGGATGTTATGAAAAAGGAAAACTTTCCTTTGTTTCCCGACTTGCAACGGATACCTCTCGAATGGAAGACCAGTATGCTATTGAATTTTCCAACATTCTTTCTCTTTATCAGTGCAACCCTAATTGTTTTGAAGGTGCTATTATTTCCTCCGTTGTTCCTCCATTGACACCAATATTACGAGAGGCTTTAAAAAAGTTGCTTCGCTGCCCTGTATTTGTAATCGGTCCTGAGGTAAAAACCGGACTGGATATCAAAATCAAACAGCCTTCTATATTGGGAAGTGATTTGATCTGCGCGTCAGTTGCGGCAATTCACCAGCTCCCTATGCCATGTGTAATTGCAGATCTTGGTACTGCGACAAAAATTATGGCGCTTGACCATAACGGAGCCTTTCTTGGCTGCTCGATTATGCCAGGGGTCAACATTTCACTCGAAGCTCTATCTTCCAGAACAGCGCAGCTGCCACAGATTAACCTGGAGGCGGTTACTGAAGTAATTGGGACCACGTCAATTGATTCTATGAAATCCGGAATTGTTTTTGGAACTGCTAGTATGATTGACGGAATGATCGACAGATATGCTGAAATTCTTGGAGATGTATCAGTTGTTGCTACAGGTGGGTTATCAGGAGTTATTATTCCCTACTGTAGCCATAACATCACTATAAACCCAACATTAATTTTAGATGGCTTATATGAAATTTATCAAAAAAACAGCTAAATAAAACAACCTTTTCAAAATATATTTTGGGAATATGTATTCCCCTAAAATTAAACAGATTTTCTCTTGACAGACTTGCAGCTACGTGTTAAAATGATTTGGTCAACCACGATTCGGAGAGGTGTCCGAGTGGTTTAAGGAGCTGGTCTTGAAAACCAGTGATCCCGCGAGGGACCGTGGGTTCGAATCCCACCCTCTCCGCCAAATTTGTTTTTGTGGAAATTCGAGTTTATAATATTTCTCATTACTATTTTCACCATCCGGAGAAGTACTCAAGTGGTGAAGAGGCGCCCCTGCTAAGGGTGTAGGTCGGGCAACCGGCGCGAGGGTTCAAATCCCTCCTTCTCCGCCAAGTTAAAAAGCCAGTAATTGTGGTAAAATACCATGGTTACTGGCTTTTTCTTCTATTTTATAACCGAAACAATTCGGTAAAAATGTTATAAAAATAAGTAAAAAAATAGTTTTTTCGGGAATTATGCAACACAAAATGCAACACAAAAATAACCCCGACCGCTCGCTTGAGCAGCCAGGGTTTTTATGTTTTTATTCAATAACAACCTGTACTTTACCAATACTTTTTCCAAACATACCGGCATAACCGTCCTGTCCATTTGTTTTTTCATTGTCGTACTGCCAGCTATAATAGCTGCCGTTCACCGGCGCGATACGGTATTTCGCTTTTTTAGCCGGTTTAATTCCTTCCGGCGTGTAGTAGTAAATTTCAATCGCGTCAATTGGTTTCCCGTTCCCCGCGTAGCCGTTTTTACTGTCTCCGGTGTTGTACCCGGTCACATAGGGTAGCCAGCTTCCACCTTTGACATGAACCCGATATTTAACTGAACCGGAAGAAACTTTCACGGCAATGTCGGTCACGGCGCTTTCCTTCCAGCCCGCGTAATCGGTGAGATTTTTCACCTCTGACAGCCAGCCGTGCGCTTGTGTACGGACACGATAAAACACATCGCAAGAAAACGTAACGGGCTTGGATGCTGTTTCTTTTACAGCTTTGCAAAAATCAGCATATCCAGTATTCATATCGCACCGCCCGGAAATCCCATTTACATTTCCGTCTGACGCGTATTGATGGATATCACAAGGAATTTCTTTATCATAATTCTCTCGGTAATCCGCTTTCCAAACGCTCATATTTCCTAGCTTGTCCCGATCTATGTAATTTTTAAGCCAGTTTGTGTTAGCGTATACGCCTACCGTATAACCGGCCTGTTTTACTTCCTCCGCAAACGCCAGAATGACTCCGGTTACAAATTCCTTTCCCTTTTCTG
>CAUABB010000239.1 GCA_958427155.1 uncultured Oscillospiraceae bacterium
TCTGTACCATAGCGGGTTCTCCATCAGAAGATGGATTGTCAATCTCGTTGGAGCTTGCGCGAGAACTGGCTCAGAAAAGCTCTTTCCGTTATGATCGAAGCGGCGATGAGCACTATGACACGATTTCTGCACTTCAAAAGTCCATCCGAGGTTCGGATGAAAACGCCGCCCTCCACTATCTTGCCAGAATGGTTACTGCGGGAGATTTAATTTCTGTTTGCAGACGTTTATTAGTCATCGCCTGCGAAGATATCGGACTTGCTTACCCGCAGGCAATTACCATCGTCAAAGCCTGTGTGGATACCGCTCAACAGCTGGGATTTCCGGAAGCGCAAATTCCTCTGGCTCAAGCCGTGGTACTGCTGGCAACCGCTCCAAAATCCAACTCCGCTCATGTCGCTCTCAGTCTAGCACTGGAAGATTTAAAAACGCTTCAAGATAGCAGTTTTCCAAGAGTGGTTCAAAACAGGCATTTTGACGGTGATGACGTTACTGAAAAAGGACAGTTTTATAAATATCCTCATGATTATCCCAATCATTATGTAGAACAGCAATATTTACCGGACGAACTGAAAGATAGGGTCTATTACCAATACGGTGAAAACAAAAATGAGCAGGCTGCCAAACAGTACTGGCAAAAAATAAAAGGAAAATAGAGAGTATTTCTCTTAAATAATCATTTTTATAGATTCAAAAAGGGTTGTCAATTTCGACAACCCTTTTCTGAATTTTAAATTTAATAAAGTGGATACATCTCACAAATTTTATGAACTTCACCACGAATATAGTCCTTTTTCTCCTCAAAATCAGGCTGAGCGGTAAGATAAATTAATTCTCCGATTTTTTCCATGTCAGCCTCAACCAGTCCGCGGCTGGTAACGGCAGGAGTACCAATCCGTACGCCGCTGGTAATAAACGGGCTCTGAGGATCATTCGGAATCGCGTTTTTATTAACGGTAATATAGACTTCGTCTAAACGTTTTTCAAGTTCTTTTCCCGTAATATTAAAGCTACGGAGATCAACCAGCATCAGATGGTTATCCGTTCCACCAGACACAAGGTTAAAGCCACGTTTGGTAAGTTCCTTTGCAAGTGCCTGAGCATTATTCAAAATTTGCTGCTGATAAACCTTAAATTCCGGTTTCAAAGCCTCTCCAAGACAAACCGCTTTGGCCGCAATAATATGCATTAACGGGCCGCCCTGCGTACCTGGGAAAATTGCCTTGTTAATCGCCTTAGCGTACTCTTCCTTACAAAGAATCATACCACCACGAGGACCACGAAGCGTTTTATGAGTGGTTGTTGTGACAATATCCGCATAAGGAACTGGATTCGGATGAAGCCCAGCCGCCACCAAGCCCGCAATATGGGCCATATCAACCATAAAATACGCGCCAACTTCTTTGGCGATTTCATAGAATTTCGCAAAATCAATCACACGAGGATACGCACTCGCGCCGGCAACAATCATTTTTGGACGATGTTCTTTTGCCAACTCATAAAGTTTATCATAATCAATCGTATGGGTTTCACTATCGACGCCATAGGGTACAAAGTTAAAATAAGCGCCCGACATATTAACAGGAGAGCCGTGCGTTAAATGTCCGCCGTCAGCAAGGCTCATTCCAAGAATCGTATCGCCTGGCTTTAAAAGCGCAAAGTAAACCGCTAAATTTGCCTGCGCACCAGAATGTGGCTGCACATTAGCGTGATCCGCGCCGAACAACTTTTTAGCACGCTCAATTGCGATGTTTTCCACTACGTCAACACATTCACAACCGCCATAATAACGTTTACCCGGATAACCCTCCGCATACTTGTTGGTCAAAACACTGCCCATTGCGGCCATAACCTCTTTTGAAACAATGTTTTCGCTGGCAATTAACTCTAAATTGCGGCGCTGACGTGCAAGCTCCGCCGACATCGCTTCAGCGACTTCGGAATCGCTTTTTTTCAGATAATCCATTGGCTCAACAGAAAATTCCATCTTCATACTCCTCTTGCTTCAAATTCCAATGCTTTAAACAGTATCTTTATTATACGACATTATTCCCACGGAATCAATCACCCTATTTTAAACTGCCGATAGAAACCTCAGTGGAATTCTTTCCCCTCTTTGGTAAATACGCCGATTTTAGTAATTTTGGGGGAAATTTGGATTTTTTCTTTTTCTGAAAACGCCTCGACAACCAGAAAAGGACTGATATTATTTTGAATTCCAGCCGGAAGAAACAATTCTAAAATCAGTTTATCTTTCATCTGCTCAATCTTTTTTACTACAAGATCCGGCCGGATATCAACAATTTTTGATCCCTTTTTGGTCTTTTTTTCTACCAATATTTCACGCTGACTCAAAAAAGACTGCCAAGAATTAAGAAGATTATCTTCTGTCTTACACAACAGTTCAATACGAAACAACGCTGATTTTATATCCTGCGGTTTTCCAATGGGTTTTGAAACGGAAAAAACTTCTATTCCTTCCGGCAAAGCCGTCTGAAGTCGGCGGATAATCTCTTTCTCAGAAAGTTCGGCAGTCAAACGAAAGTCCATCACCTCATAAAAGCTCTCTAAACCGAGCGCCAGCGGAAGTGCAAAGGTAATATAAATGTGGGGATTAAATCCCTCTGTATACCATACGGGCAAACCGCTTCTTTTAAGAGCTCGTTGCATCAGACGGTTAACATCCAAATGCGAAATATATTTAAGTCGACCCGTTTTGCTATAGAAAACACGGTAATCAATGAACACTACAGCGTCCTCCTTCCATCAAGCGGTTCGCCCCGCAACCGGAACACTGTTCACGGCAATGCGGCGTGGTGATAG
>CAUABB010000240.1 GCA_958427155.1 uncultured Oscillospiraceae bacterium
ATCGCAAGGAATTAAATTAGGATGTTGCTCAAAAAAGCCGGAACACTGGCGGAGCGCCTGTTCGTGAGAATATACGTTTTTAATCTGATCCAATGAAATTCCAGGTTTAACGGCCAGACAGTGATCTACTTTAACCTTAATACCATGGTTAATATAAAAATCATATTTCCGCATTAGGCTATAAACGGAGACGACAGACCCGGCGTTTGAATTATCGACGGGCAGGACTCCACAGTCAACAATCCCTTCTTCTACCGCTTTAAATACATCTTCAAATCCTTGAAAAAATTGAATTTTTCCCTCTGGAAAGAGTGTTTCAGCTGCGATTTGCGAATACGCTCCTTCGGTTCCCTGACAGGCAATAGCCGGTTTTGCGAGAGAAAGGGAAGGTGTATTTAGGACCTGATCGATCTGACACGCGACAGCCCCAGGCTCTGAAATCTGCATTTTTTGGTGAAATTTGGAAAGCTCCATCAAAGTTGTAAAAAGCACACGTGCATCCATTTTATAAGACTCTTTTACCCGGTCGGCCGCGCGTTTTAAAACCGCTTCCTCGCGCTCCGGGTGAAAAACCGGAAGGCCTTGCTCTTTTTTATACTGCGCGATTTTTCGCACAATTTCCATTCTATCCTCAAACAGGGAAAGAAGTTGCTCGTCAATTCGGTCAATTTCATTTCTAAACGATGTTAAATCCATAATAATAATGGCGCTTCCTTTCCCCAACGTTTTTAATGCAGACTCCCATACAATAATTTACAGGGACTATTGAAAATACAATCAATCATTTTCGTGTAGGCCACAACATTTTTTGTATTTTTTCCCGCTTCCACATGGGCACGGATCATTTCGACCAATCTTTTGCTTCTTTACAGGCTGTTTCTTCACGCTTTTTTCGCCGTCTCCTGTTGAAACACCAGTTGGTTTTGCGACCTGCTCTCGTTTGGGCTCTTCACTGGTTTTGACTTGAACTGTTAACAACAGACGCACTGTATCAGCCCGAATCGATTCAACCATTTCATCAAACATATCAAAGCCTTCCAGACGATATTCCACGACTGGATTACGCTGACCATATGCCCGCAGATTGATGCCTCGGCGAAGTTCATCCATCGCGTCAATATGGTCAATCCACTTGGTATCAACAGTTTTAAGCAGAATGACACGTTCAAGTTCCCGAAGAAGCTCCGGCCCAAACGTTTTTTCACGATTTTCGTAAATCTCCATCGCTTTATTGGTAAGCTGCTCTGTGATATCTGCTTTTTCAAGATCCGCCAGTTGATGGACGGTATAATTAAGGTCATTAGGACCGGTTAAATATCCCATGTAGTGGTCACGTAACCCAGTTATGTTCCAGTTGTCATGCACCTCAGAATCAGGCAGATACTGGTTAACCGTTTCAGCAATGGTGTCTTTAATCATGGATAGGATGAAGTCATGAATATCTTCACCGTTTAATACTTTGGCACGCTGACCGTAAATAATTTCACGCTGACGGTTCATGACATCGTCATACTGAAGAACATTTTTACGAATTGAGAAGTTCCGTCCTTCAACTCTGCGTTGTGCGCTTTCAATAGAGTTACTGAGCATTTTATTCTCAATTGGCTGATTTTCGTCAATGTTTAGGACGTTCATCAGGTTTTGAATCCGTTCACCACCAAATAAACGCATTAAATCATCTTCAGCTGAAAGGAAGAAACGACTTTCACCTGGATCACCCTGGCGGCCAGAACGTCCGCGAAGCTGATTGTCAATTCGACGGGATTCGTGCCGTTCTGTACCGAGAATATAAAGCCCTCCAGCTTCTTTAACCGCTTCCGCTTCTGGTTTGATTTCATCCTTGTATTTGGCATTGAGCTCCTGATAGGTTTTGCGAGCCTGTAAAATTTCGTCATCATCTGTTTCAGCGAAACTGGTTGCTTGAGCGATCAGTTCTTCGCTATAACCCTGCTTACGCATATCATGTTTCGCGAGATATTCAGGGTTGCCCCCTAAAGCAATATCCGTACCACGACCAGCCATATTGGTAGCGATAGTCACAGCCCCTTTTTTACCGGCCTGGGCAATAATTTCAGCTTCTTTTTCATGATATTTTGCGTTGAGAACTTCATGCTTAATCCCTTTGCGTTTTAACATAGAGCTTAAAAGCTCGGATTTATCGATTGAAATAGTGCCTACAAGAACTGGCTGCCCCTTTTCATGACATTTAACAATCTGATCAATAACAGCGTTAAACTTGGCTTTCTCAGTTTTATAAATAACGTCCGGATTATCTTTTCTGATAACCGGTTTATTGGTCGGAATTTCAATAACATCCAGCTTGTAAATTTCTCGGAACTCGGCTTCTTCGGTCATGGCAGTACCAGTCATGCCGGCAAGCTTTTCATAAAGTCGGAAAAAGTTTTGGAACGTAATGGTTGCGAGCGTTTTGGACTCTCGCATGACATTGACACCTTCTTTGGCCTCAATAGCCTGGTGGAGCCCTTCGTTATACCGACGTCCCATCATCAAACGGCCGGTAAATTCATCTACAATAATGACCTCTCCGTCTTTAACAACATAATCGACGTCCCGGTGCATAATACCATAAGCGCGGATTGCCTGATTAACATGATGAAGAATCGTCATATTTTCGGCATCCATCAAGTTTTCAACATGGAAAAACTCCTCGGCTTTTTTGACGCCGCGGGGGGTGAGAGTTGCAGTTTTTGCTTTCTCATCTACAATGTAATCGGCGTCGATGTTTTCATCAATTTCTTCTTTGTCATCAAGTTCAGTCACCTTGAAAACTTTCAACCTTTTTGCAAAATTGTCTGCTA
>CAUABB010000241.1 GCA_958427155.1 uncultured Oscillospiraceae bacterium
TGGGAATCAATTGACGTCAAGGTGGTTGGCACTGCTTCTAACGGGGCCGAATGTTGGGAAATGGTACAAAAGCTTACGCCGGATGTTCTACTGACCGATATTCATATGCAAGGCTACAAGGGCACTGAAATTGCTAGAATGATTAAAGAGAAGCATCTTTTAACAAAAATTATTTTTTTAACGGGCTATAAAGAATTTGAATATGCAAGAGAAGCTGTCGAACTTGGTATTGTTTCATTTGTACTCAAACCGTCTGATCCTAGTGAAATTTTTGCCGCAGTAAATAAGGCAAAGGTTCAGATAGAGCAGCAAAACCTGATCATGAGTGAACAAAACAGTTTGATACGGCAAGTGAAAGAAAATCAGATGGCTCTTTTTGATAAACTTTTACCCGATAAGGAAATGCTGACGAATGAGACAGTAAAGCAGCTGATTACCTATCTAAAAGAACACTATGCCGAAGAAATTACTCTTGGCTCAGCCAGTGAAATTGTGCATCTCTGCCCAGTTTATTTAAGCCGGCTGGTAAAAAAAGAAACCGGAAATACTTTTCTTGAGATTTTGACCCGTGTTCGAATGGAACAAGCCTGTAATATGCTGAGAGACCCTAATAACAAAATTTATGAAATCGCTTTGGCAGTTGGAATTAAAGATTCAAAATACTTCAGTCAAATTTTTAAACGCTATTATGGAATGACGCCAATGGAATTCCGGCAAAATCTCCTTAATAATACCAATCCGCTGGAGGCTGGTGTATCATAAATGAAAATTCCATCCCCTTTTAAAGCGCTAAAACAGTCATTTTTGAACCTGCAGATTCGCAAAAAGCTGATGATTTCCTTTGCATTGCTGATCGTTCTGCCTGTTACATTAATGGCTGTTTTTTACTTATCTAATTCCAAATATATTTTGGAACAAAAATCATCAGAGTACACCTCGGATATTTTGACAGAACTTAAAAAGAATATCGAAAACACTTCATCTGAGCTAGATACAATTTTCACACAGGTACACAATAATACCGAAATGCAGAGTTTATTAACTGATCTTTCTCTTAATAAGCCATATACAGGATCTAATCAAAGTTATCAAGAGGAAATGGATGATATTCTTAGAGATGCCTATTATAGTCATCCGAATATTGAATCCATCTATTTGATTCCATATTATAATGCTGAACCTTCCTCCACGATCCCCAAAACAACAGTTGGAATCTCAAACGAAGATTTAAGAGAAATTGACAAAAATAATGGGAAAACGACTTGGCTTAAATGTAGAGATAATGCTATTACTTACGGAAGAACAATTATTTCCTTACAAAACGCCCAACCCCTCGGGTATTTGATTATCAATCTTTCTGAAGATCAGTTATTCGATATTTACAGTAATATCTCGCTTTATAAAGATGGCAGTATTTTTATTACCGATAACAACGGGATCATTCTGTCTCACGGTGATAAAACTAAACTCGGCACAAAGGTAAGCAAAGACTATCTCAGTTTAATGCAGACACCAAGTAATGTTCCTTTTTCGCTTTATAACTTAAATGGCCAGCAATACTATATTGCCTGTCAAACAATCAATAATGATGATTGGTATCTTTTTTATCAAGTTAGCGCTGTAGACTTTGAGGCAGATTTTATTACACTTACTCAAGTGTTTTTTATTATTACACTTGTTATTTTGATTTTGGCTTTATTAGTTTCCGTAATTCTTGCAAAATCTATTTCAAACCCAATTACTAATCTCTCTAAAACTATGCAGCAGGTCCGTAACGGAAACTTTAACATCAGAAACCACTATCAATCGAAAGACGAAGTTGGCATTCTCAGCGATAATTTTAATGCCATGATTGAAAATACAAATGAGTTAATTCAAACTATCTATCAAAAAGAACTTTTAAAGCAGCAGGCTGAACTTAAATTTCTTAAATTCCAAATTAATCCTCATTTCCTTTATAATACACTCGAGACTATTAATTGGATTGCAAGAATTCACGGGGCGCCGGAAGCGGGAGAAATTGCTAAAGCACTCGGGGATTTGATGCGAGAGGGGTTACGTGAAGAAGATTTTGTTCCCTTAAAAAATGAAATTAAAAATATTGAAAATTACCTTTTAATTCAGCAATATCGTTATGGAGAGAAAATAAAAGTTGTAATTAACATTGATCCCCAAATCTCCGAAATTAAAACGCCTAAATTTATTCTTCAGCCAATTATTGAAAACGCAATTGTCCATGGATTGGATTCAAAAATTAATGGGGGAACTATTCGAATTTTTGGAGGATGTGATGGAAAAGATATTATGCTGACCGTTGAAGATGACGGAGTCGGTATTCCAGAAAACATTAGGCGGAATTTGTTAAAGGAAAATTTAAGAAAAGCGGCGGATGAAAAGCATACTCATATCGGTATTTTAAATGTTCATAAACGTCTACAGCTTTACTTTGGCCCTAATTATGGCTTAGATATTCGCAGTGAAGAAAACGTAGGGACCGTTGTAACAGTTCGTATTCCAAATCCAAATCAATAAGTGCTATTTTTTAAATGAATTCACACGTTTACCGTAGATTTTTGAGAAATTGCCCTAATTCACTCACTTTCCTTTAAGCTTTGTCATATTAAGCTGCCTTAATTTTTCTAGACTAGATTATTTTCTCATAGGTATTGCCTTATACTCAAGATTCTAAACCTTTTATTTATGAAAGTTTTTTCCCCTGATACTCTTCTTATAAAAACAAAAAGGCATCCCCATAAAGGGATGCCTTTGGTGTTCATGTGGCCTTTTGTCCCGTGAGGAGGTTATCTCAG
>CAUABB010000242.1 GCA_958427155.1 uncultured Oscillospiraceae bacterium
CTTTCAGACGAACCGCCATCCCCTCCAGTGATTCTCCCTTTCGAATAAGATACGCTTGATACAACCGATCCATCCCACTAAAATCAACTTCTTTTCCAAACTCTTTAGGATCCGCGTGTTTATATTCTCCCCGATTCAGATAGCCCTCTAATTTTCTTTCATTTACCCTAGACATTGGTAACCCTCCTTCCTGGGTAAGGTGAAATGACAAATGACTATCCCTAGCAGAAATATAAACTCCGAATGCGCATCCAGCCTGGTACAAACAATATTTAAACTGCGATTCAATTCCGGATCCAAAACACCATCCTTCGGCACCCGACGCAGCAATACCTGAAAGGACCGCTTTTTCCAATGAAGACGCAACTACACTTCCATCATTTCCAACGCCCACTACCGCATCCTTTTTTAAACTGGCTAAACTGGAGCCGAGTGTTGCGCAGAACTGTGGAGTGGCAGTACTTCCAAGCTCTCCTTCCACACCATACTCTTCACAAATAATCTCCCTTACATCTCCCCACTGAAGATTACTTTTAAGTTCAATTCCGGAGGGAACAGTTTTATAGTCCCAAACTTTTACTCTTGGGTGAACAAAAGCCTGAGAAGAAACTACCGCACCCCGGCCCACAACCGCATACTCAAAGACCCCTGCTCCAGATTCTATCACCGCGTCTTCGCAAACAACTGCCTGATTAACACTGCAAAAATCTCCTATTGTAACACCAGAAAGAAGGACTCCTCCTCGAATTTTACTGCCACGTCCAACCGTTACATTGTCACAGAGAACGCTCCCAGATGTAAGGGTTACTCCTTCACCCAAAGTAACATTGGCTCCAATATAAACTGGAGGATCAATTTTTACTTTTGAAAGACAGGCTCCAATATCCTTTTGATTCCAGCCCACAGGATAACCGTAACATTTAACTCTCCCTTCCAAAAGGTCACGTTGACAGTCAATATAACTTTTAATATCCCCGATATCTTTCCAATATCCTTTTGCTTTATAGGCGTATAATGGCATCTCTTTACGAAGCATTTCAGGAAAAATATCAAAGGAAAAATCAGAAGCTTTTCCAGATGGGATCAATTTTAGAACTTCAGGAGAAAGGATATAAATACCGGTATTGGCAAAACCGGTTACACAATTAAGGCGGGAGGGTTTTTCCAAAAATCCAGTAATTTTCCCATCCGAATTCATTTCAACAAGACCGTATTCCCGTGGATCGTCCACCTGGGTGACCAAAAGGGTTGCGGCGGCACCAGAAGCGCGATGAAAGTTAAATGCCGCAGTCAGGTCGAAATCACACATCGCATCCCCACTGATAACTAGAAAATCTTCTGTAGTTCTCGCTGCATTTTTTACGCTCCCGGCTGTCCCAAGCGGCCGCTTCTCAAAAGCAAAATTCAACTTTATCCCTTTATATTCCCCCTCTGGATAATGCGCAGTTATCCGGTCAGCCAGATACATCAAAGTTAAAACAGCATTGCTACATCCATGCTGTTTTAAGAGGTCTAAAATATAATCAATTACCGGCCGGCCACAAAGTGGGGCAAGGGGTTTGGGAATCTCACAGGTGAGGGGGCGCAAACGGGTTCCTTCACCGCCTGCCATAATAACAGCATACATTTAAAACAGTCCTTTCGGGATTAATGTTCGTTTTCAAGCTTGATTTTTAGTAGTATTGCCATTTTCCCACCTGTTTATCAGACAAAGTCTGTGTAATTTTATCTTAAAATTTCGTGCTATTTTAAATATTTTATGTTATACTGGAATAAGTTTAAACTCTTTTCAAAGTGAGACGCATTTGCGGACTCGTGAATCTTGTGGATGCGGTTATATATTCCGCACCGCTAAAAAATTCTGAAGGTGAAAATT
This sequence comes from uncultured Oscillospiraceae bacterium, assembly GCA_958427155.1. Classification (GTDB taxonomy): domain Bacteria; phylum Bacillota; class Clostridia; order Oscillospirales; family Ruminococcaceae; genus Metaruminococcus_A. The sequence continues at coordinate 1,877 of CAUABB010000242.1, forward strand.
GTGAACAAAAACTATGACGTCATTGTTGTCGGAAGCGGCGTAGCTGGACTTTACTGTGCGCTTAATTTAAAGCCCGATGCTAAAATCCTCCTTCTTTGTAAACGTCAGCTTACACTGAGCAACTCCTCGTTGGCTCAGGGAGGGGTCGCCGCGGTACTAGACGAAACACACGACAGCATCGCTTCCCACCAAAACGACACTCTCATCGCCGGCGGATTTAAAAATAATCCTGATTCTCTTAAGCTGCTTGTAACCAAAGGCCCGGAAGAAGTTCGGAAATTGATGGAATACAACGTGGATTTTGACCGGGACGAAAGTGGAAATATTCATCTAACCCTTGAAGGAGGGCATTCCAAACCAAGAATTCTGCATCATAAAGATTGCACTGGCAGAGAAATTGTGGAAAAGCTGATTGAAGCGGTTAAAAAACTTCCTAACGTCACTATCATGGAAAATACCATGGTCTGTGACCTTAAAAAAACCTCACATGGTTTTAGTATCGACGCGCTTCATGTTCCGGAAAACCGGCGTGAAGAATATTCCGCTCACTTCTGTCTTCTTGCCACAGGGGGAATCGGTCGGGTATACAAATATACCACCAATTCTAAAATTGCCACTGGCGATGGAATTACCCTTGCTTACCGAATGGGGGCAAAAATTAAAAATCTTCATCTGGTTCAGTTCCATCCCACGGCGTTTAATCAAGCCAATACCCGGGAGTGCTTTTTAATTTCCGAGTCGGTTCGGGGCGAAGGCGCTTATCTGCTTAATTGCAACAAAGAGCGTTTCATGGATCGGTATGACGAACGACTGGAACTTGCCCCACGTGACGTTGTCTCTCATGCAATCATTGAAGAGGAAAAAAGAGTTGGCAGCGATAAATTTTATTTTTAATAAGCTCCATTCCTCACGGCGCTCCTTTT
>CAUABB010000243.1 GCA_958427155.1 uncultured Oscillospiraceae bacterium
TGGCTTTAAACGGCGGCAGATGATCAACCGTTTTCCCAATCAAGCCGCGAATTCCTTTTGGAAGTCTGCGGTATTTTGCGCTGCGGATTGTCTCGCTATAGACATTATATCCGCCAAATACTTCATCGGCACCTTCACCTGAAAGGACAACTTTAACATCTTTAGACGCTTCTTTTGAAACAAAATAAAGCGCAATAGACGCCGGATCTCCCAGTGGTTCATCCAGATGATAAAGAACTGTTGGGATAATATCCCAGTACTCCTGCTCTGTAATCGCCTTACTCCGGTTCTTAATTTTGATATACTCTGAACAGCGTTTTGCATATCCAATTTCGTCATACTTATCCCCAGCAAAACCGACTGTAAAGGATTTATCCACGTTTGCGCAGGCGGTAACATAACTGGAGTCAATTCCGCTTGACAGAAAAGATCCAACTTCTACGTCGCTGATTTTATGTGCTTCGACAGAAGCCTCAAAAGTTTTTTTAATTTCATCTACCCAGTCATCAAGAGTTTTACTTTCATCGTTTTCAAAATCAGGCTCCCAATAACGAGTAATCTCCATCTTTCCATCTTTATACAAAAAATAATGTGCGGGCATCAGCTTATAAACATTTTTAAAAAAAGTATCCGTCAAGGGTGAATACTGAAATGTAAGATAATTCTCCAATGTACTGAGATTTAATTCTTTTTTAAACTGCGGATGTGGAAGAAAAGCTTTGATTTCAGAGCCAAATATCAGCGTACCATTCATTTCCGCATAATAAAGCGGCTTGATCCCAAAATAATCTCTGGCACCAAACAGTTCTTTTTTCTCTTTATCCCAAATGACAAAGGAAAACATCCCACGCAGCTTTCGAACCAGATCTGGACCATATTCCTCATACCCATGAAGGAGGACCTCTGAATCAGTATGAGTTGTAAAAACATGCCCAGCTGACAAAAGTTCTTCCCGCAACTTAGGATAATTATAAATTTCTCCGTTAAACAGCAATACTTTACTTTGGTCCTCATTAAAAATAGGCTGATCTCCTTGTTCAAGGTCAATAATACTTAAGCGTCGAAATCCAAGAGCGATATCGTTATCTACGTATTTTCCTTCAGAATCAGGCCCTCTATGGCGGATTGTATCCATCATTTCACCCAAAACAGCATCCGCATGGTCAATTCGGTTGGTAAACCCCACATAACCGCACATAATTTGCAAAACCTCCATACCAGCCATTAATATGTTCCTGCAAGAACAGGCCGGAATTTATAGAATCATACTTCCTTAAAAACCTTTTTAATCTTTCTTCACTATTATATGTTTTCCCATTCCCTTGTGTCAAGCAAACAATTACCGAACCCTTTCTGTATTATGAAAAACTTTTATTTCCCTTTCACAACAATTATTTAACAAGCAAACTCAGTTTGCTCTTTTTTCAAAATTTCTATACTTTTTTCTCTCCTGTTTTCAAATTGACAGTCAGTTGGGGGAATGATACAATGAGAACAACCAGTTTAAAGGAGGTTTGTTGTGTGAAATACATGGCGGGAATTGATTTAGGCGGGACTAATATTGCTGTTGGAATTGTAGATGAACAGTTTCACATTTTATCTAAAGTTAGCCGAAAAACAGGACTTCCCCGTCCAGCGGGACAAATTTTGGCAGATGCTGCCTCCGCTGTTAAGGATGCTGCGCAACAAGCCGGAATCAGAATGGAAGAACTCAGCTGGACTGGAATTGGTTCCCCGGGAATTGTCAACTCTGAAACTGGGCTGGTTGACTATTCTTGCAATCTTGGGTTTTACGGGCAGGATCTGCGAAAAACGCTGGAACAGCTGCTGAATATGCCTCTTTTTATGGATAATGACGCAAACGCTGCGGCCTATGGTGAATTCGTCGCAGGAGGAGCCAAAGGTGTTGATCACGCGGTTGTGATCACTCTTGGCACTGGTATTGGTGGAGGGATTATTATCAACCGCAAAATCTACGCCGGATTTAATTTTGCCGGCGCTGAGATTGGCCACACTGTTATCAAACAGAATGGGAGGCCGTGTAATTGTGGACGTCATGGATGTTTTGAAACTTATTGTTCTGCAACAGGGCTAGTTCAAACAACCAGAGAAGCTATGCACAAACATCCAGAAAGTTTAATGTGGACACTGTGTGAAAGTGATTTATCCAAAGTAAACGGCCGAACATCTTTTAACGCGATGAAAGAAGGAGACGAGACCGCACGAAAGGTTGTGGATTGTTTTATAAAGGATCTTGCCTGTGGAGTCACCAACCTTATCAATACCTTTGCGCCGGAAATCTTCTGTATTGGCGGGGGTATCAGTAAGGAAGGGGATATTTTAATCCAACCATTAACCAAACTGGTAAACAAAGAAGTTTATTCTCGCTTTTCTGAAAGGCAGACAAAAATTGTTGCAGCCAAACTTGGAAATGATGCGGGTATTATTGGGGCTGCTGCTTTAGGACTACAGTTTTAAATTTTATCTGGTAACATTAAAACAAACTGGATATGATCTTTAGCGCAAATTTCACAATCAAAGGAGACAGAAAGATGAATCAGAGTGCCTTTCAAACAGGAATATACAGAAACATTTTGGAAGAAATGGGTTATAAAAAAGAAGAAATTCAGAAACGACTTTCAGATATTTTTGATGAAATGTTTTATTCTGATACTCGTATTTTCGAAGCTGTTTCAGAAGATAAAGGTTATATTACCGATACCGGAAATGACGATGTGCGTAGTGAAGGAATTTCTTACGGAATGATGTTCTGTGTGCAAATGGATCGAAAA
>CAUABB010000244.1 GCA_958427155.1 uncultured Oscillospiraceae bacterium
CCTGCTCCGGTGTCTCCCCCCGTTGAGAATATAAATCGTTAATCTTTTCGTGGATGGATCGTTGTAATGCTGAAAGATCATCCAAATACACGCAGCCTGCACTCCCCCCACCAGGAAGCAGCATACGTACCAAACTTAATAAACCCTCTATATTTTCTTGTAAAATAATAGCATCCATATCCCTTGCCTTAAACAGCCGCCATAATCGGCTCTACATAACCGACAGGCATATCAACACAGGCGCATCCCAGCATATTCAAGCGAACAGCAATCTTACTTTTACCATCCACATTGACCAGTTCGCCAACAAGACCCGTCAACGGACCTTTGATCACGCGAACCTTTTCGCCACGAGCCAAAGGAGAACTGTTCATGCTTATCGATTCTTCCGAATAATCAAGCATGAAACGGAAACGAGCCATCTGCTCGTCAGGAATTACAGCAGGACTACTCTCGCCGCGCATCACCATGTAACGGCTGACAGTAGAAAAACTCAGGACTTCCATGCGTTCCTTAGGGTCAACGTGTACGAAGACCATCATAGGAAGCAAGACGGAGGTGACCAGCTTGCGACGGTCGCTCCATTGGTGGAATTCCTGTTGAACGGGAACGAAATTCTCGATACCCATCTTGTCCAGATGCTCGGAAACCTTCTTTTCATGGTGCATCCGAACCAAAGCAACATACCAGCGTTTTGAGTGTGCTACGCCTTCCCCTGTCCCATTAATAGGCCCAGCATTTAGTGATTTCTTTTTTCTTAAAATCATATTTTTTTACCCCATGTTTATCCGTTACTTCTTAGGTAACGAACAAGCATAGGGCAAGCAGAAAAGGGAACTTTTTTCAACGAAAACATCAGAAGAGGACTGGTATTCAGGAAATAAAGCAGAAGTGAAGGTGTTTTTCATGAATTGGAATAAAAAAAAGACATAACACGGATATTGTCATTTTCCGCCTGTTATGCCTGCATTTGATTCATTTTCCGAAATTAATTTCATTTTTGTTTGCGTATTTTCATAAATATGTCCATCTTTGCGCCATGAATCATTCCGTTACCTAAGAAGTAACGCACACCGATAAACACTGTATATCAAGCTTCTAAATCAGATACACTGACCTACTCCGCACCGCTTTACGTAAGACAAATTCATCCGGTTCACCTCCGTACGCTCTTTCAGTTCAAAGCCTTTCAGATAAATCTGCGTAGTCTTGATGGACTTATGACCAAGCGACTCGCTGATCATCTCGATAGGGACACCACGGTACTTGGCAGTAGTAGCCCACGAATGACGAAGCGTGTAGGAAGTGACGGGGAAGTTGAGACGCAGCCGCTTTGCCAGAGACTTCAGACAGTAGTTGAATCTTCGGAGAGCGGACTGGTATTCACGGTAGGCTCTCTCATCCTTCCTCTTCTTATCACCGTGAAGAATGCCGAAAAGGTAGTCGGGACAGCCGGGACGGGGAGACTGCCGGTTCCGGAGTTGGTCGAGCATCTCCTGTGCACTGTCCAGAACCTCAACGCTCATGGGAGTCTTCGTCTTGACACGATTGTAGCGCAGCACGTTGCTATCAAGAGCGGATTTCTCCAAATGGCTCAGATCGGCGAAAGACATCCCGCAGAACTGGAACATCAGAGCAGCGATAGCCTGGGTACGGCGGAGACGGTCAGACTGGGGATCTTCATAAAGAAGCCTGCGAAGAGCGACGACGGGAAGCGCCCTTTTCTGACGCACGTCCACCCCCGTATAGACCTCATGAAACAGGCGGTGGACATAAGGAGCACTGCCGGCTTCCACACCCCGATTATAGATACTCCGAAGCATACGCATATACGTGGAAATCGTATTGGGCTTCAGACCACATTCGTAAAGGTGCTGTTCGTAACGGCGAAGACGCTCACGGGTGACTTGACGGAAAGACACACTATGGACACCACAAAACTTGCTAAAAGAAAGAAGCGCGTTCTGATAGACATGCGCCGTAGAATAGCGGCCCTCCTCGCGCAAACGGCCGATATAGATATCGGCACAACGACTAAATCCATTTTTATTCATTATTTACATCACTAGTTTTATTACAACCTACAAAGTAAGATGAATAAACACGATATCTTAGTTTTATCTTGTTTGACTATATTAAAATTACTAAAAAGCTGATGCTCACGAATCCGTAACCCCATAAAAAATGTGAGAGAAAACCTTTCAATTTTCTCTCACATTTGGAAAACAATAAAATTAAACTCACTTACTAATTGCCAATTCGTTCGCTATTGCTTTCTTTTAAAACAGCAATTGGCATCATTCTTCGTTCTTTTCAAGAGACTTCTTCTCTTAAGCAATCTAATTCTCTACCTAATTATTAATTTACTCCCCTTAAAATTCTGTCTAGCCATGGACAGTTCATCCACCTGTTATCTATTGTCTGTTTATAAATAGTTCCTTATATTTATAAGAGGAGCTTTCTTTCCTTTTTTACCAAGAAAAATAGAAGAAAAAATAGATTTAATTAAAAAACGCCTTCCAGAGCACTCTGAGAGGCGTTTTTTAATTGCAGAAATATTTCACTTCCTGCTTTATATCAAGGATAATTTCTCTTTTTTACGGTGTGGACTTCTGTTCCCGTCTATTCTAATATGACTTTCTGCCCGCTCAACTGATAATTGATTCCCAAAGAACCAAATACTTTTTTCAATGTTTCGTGCAGATCTCTCGTCAGGATGGTTCCGTTATAGTACAGTTCATTATATTTTTCACACCCTACCACTTCCACA
>CAUABB010000245.1 GCA_958427155.1 uncultured Oscillospiraceae bacterium
CAACATCAGAAAAGGGACGTATTGCCAAGCTTCGTAATACTCTGAATCGACTAAAATGCGAATAATTACTTTTGTCAGTACAATGACGAAAGAAGCCCCCATGAAGATAAGTCCTGAATATGCCCCAAAAACATTTTTATAAAAACGCCTTTTATCTTTGGCGTTATTTTCTGTTACCGCAGAAATATTCCACGCCTGCATCACAACACCGGCAATCATCGTAATAAAAGTTGGAAGTTTATGGGCTGCAGAATAAAGGCCGTTGACATATTTTCCGTTTTCAAGCATATAGGTAATGACGTATTTGTCGGACAGAGTATTAATCCACCAGAAAAGCGCTGTTGGAATTAACGGGAGAGAGAATACGACCATTGCGCGGAGCAGGTCTTTGTTGATTTGTTTGAAACGAACATATTTTTTTAAACCGGCAATCCAAAACAAAAAAAGAGCAGAAAGAAAATCCGCGATAATAATAGAGAGGACATAACCGTAAACCCCCATATGAAAAACAGCCAACATTAAAACATTGACAAGAATCATAATGGCGGTATTTTGAATTCCTGAATATGCGAAAAGTTTTGTTAAACCCCGTGCGCGGATAAATTGAAGACAAAGGCTGTTTAAACTGGAACACAACACAAATAGATAAATTAAGACAGGATATTGTGCTATAATTTGAATTTGGAGCAGGACGGGCATGACTAAAAGCATGACTCCAAAACCGGCGGAAATTACCAGCAATCCATTGGTAAAAACTTCATTTCGATCAACGGCACGGTCTAAACCAAAACGGATCACAGCATCTGTGATACAAATGGTTACAACCGGGATAATTAAATTGGATGTGTCCACAACCAAATTAACATCGCTGAACATTTCCGGGGAGAGCATGCTGGTATAAAACGGAGTTAATAAAAAAACAAGAAGTTTGGAAGTAAAAGTGCCAATCGCAAATATAGATATGTTTTTAATAAGCTTAATATATTTATTCATGAGTCATCCTTTCCTATCTGCTTTTCTACATCGGCATGGTTTGTAAAATTAAAGCTTATTTTACAAACTACTACCATAAAAGCAAAAAAAAGAAAAAATATTCTTAAATACTGTAGGTTATTATATCATCAAAATGCGGAAAATGGAATAAAAAGGGCCTTTTTGTAAAAAAAAGAAATACCTATAATTTTTATATATAAAAACTAAGTCAAATTTTGGTTAATTTGAATAATTTTTATTAGAATAATTTTCGAAAAATCAAAAAACTTACAAATTTCTATTGAAATAAAATTTTGTATTTGATATGATATATACAATAAAATGTGCGGAGGAGTTTGTTATGCCGGAAGTAAAAAAAACGCCCAATGATTTCGCCGAATTTGTTTTTCATCAGGGGACAAATTATGAGGCGTATCAGTATTTTGGATCACATCCTGCCAAATATGGAAGGAGTGTTGGCGCAATATTCCGGGTTTGGGCACCACATGCGAAATCTGTGTCAGTTGTAGGGGATTTTAATGAATGGGATCGAGAAAAAAATCCAATGACCCAAAGCGGAGAAATTTGGTACTGTTTTATTCCGCGCATTAAGCAATATGATCTTTATAAATATAGTGTTGAAGGGGTCGATGGGGAAATCCGACTGAAGGCAGATCCCTATGCGTTTCATGCAGAAGAGGCGCCGGGTACCGCTTCTAAATTTTATGATATCAGCGGTTATGAGTGGCATGATAATGTCTGGCAAAAAGAAAATAATGAGAAAGATCTTTTTCACCGCCCTTTTAATATTTATGAAGTTCATCTGGGCTCTTGGCGTCGATATGAAGACGGAAATGCCTTTAGTTACACCAAGATGGCAGATGAATTAATTCCTTATGTGAAAGAGATGGGATATACACATATTGAGCTACTCCCCATTATGGAACACCCATATGAAGGTTCCTGGGGATATCGGGTCACCGGATATTTTGCGCCTACCGCCCGTTATGGGACACCGCATGATTTTATGAGCTTTATTGATCGTTGCCATATTGCGGGAATCGGTGTCATCCTTGACTGGGTGCCGGCCCACTTTCCCAAAGATGCGCATGGACTTTATGAATTTGACGGTGCTCCATGTTACGAGTACACGGATCCCCTGAAACAGGAACATAAGGGGTGGGGAACCCGTGTTTTTGATTATGGCCGAAATGAAGTTGTCAGTTTTTTGATTTCAAGTGCTAAATTCTGGATAGAGCAGTACCATATCGACGGGATCCGGGTAGATGCTGTTGCTTCTATGCTATATCTTGATTATGACCGGACTGAATGGCGTCCAAACAAAAATGGAGGACATGAAAATTTAGAGGCGGTTGAGTTTTTTCAAAAACTCAACCGAGCAATCCTCAGTGATCATCCCAATGTTTTAATGATTGCTGAGGAGTCAACCGCTTGGCCTTTGGTAACTAAACCATCCGATGTGGGAGGGCTTGGATTTAATTATAAATGGAATATGGGCTGGATGAACGATATGCTCTCTTATATGAGTATGGATCCTCTTTATCGAAGCGGAAGCCATGATAAACTGACTTTTTCGTTCTTTTATGCTTTTAGTGAAAATTTTATTCTTCCGATTTCTCACGATGAGGTGGTTCATGGGAAGTGTTCTCTGATTTCAAAGATGCCTGGTGAATATGAGCAGAAATTTGCAGGAGTCAGAGCTTTTCTTGGATATATGATCGCTCATCCAGGAGGCAAACTGTTATTTATGGGCCAGGAATTTGGCCAGTTTATTGA
>CAUABB010000246.1 GCA_958427155.1 uncultured Oscillospiraceae bacterium
CCTCCCCGGGATCGCTGATACAGGGCATTCCGGCATCCGAAACAACGGCGCAATCCTCCCCCGCCTCAATCCGGGCGACAATCTGCTCCCCGCGTTCCCGCAGGTTATGCTCATAATAACTGACCAACGGTTTTTTTATTTCAAAGTGATTGAGCAGCTTAACGGTGACACGGGTATCCTCCGCTGCGATAAAATCCACCTTTTCCAGTGTCTGACGCTGCCGAGGAGAAAAATCATTCAGGTTTCCAATCGGCGTGCCGACAACATACAGTTTTCCTGACATCCGTTTCCTCTCCTCTTTTAGTTACAAACGGACAAAGCCAAGCTGCCGGAGAGCCCCTTCCGCCACCCCGACAAACTCTTCCTCGGCTCCCCAGCTAAATCTCATAATCGCGCTACCGCTTCCTCCAGAGCTGACAATTTTAGCGTCTACTGTCCCATTCTGTGCCGTAAGCAAAAGGGTCAGACTGGCGCGGCTGGAATTTCTCATATAATACTTTTCGTAAACCCGCAGGATCACCCGCGCGTCCCCAAAAGCACAACCGTATGTTCCCACCGCCTGACAAGTCGTCGCATGAGAAACCACCGCTTTGTCCAGATGGGCAAAAACCTGATCGATATCCCCTGTTCCCCTCATCAAAATCTCAGCCATAGTCAATCTCTCCTTTTTTCTATCTTGTTTCTGTTTTTCACAGTATCTTACCCTAAAAAGGCTCTGAACCGATCATCGAACAGGCAAAATGTCGCCAGCACCCTAAACAGGCGCCTTATCCCCTTCGCCGGACAAATTTTTCGCTTCTTCTCCCTTTCCGAAATAAACGCCGCCCTCTTCCAGAAACAGAGACGGTTCCACCTGTAAAAAGGGCTTACTTCCCTTTTTCCCTTCCACTAAAAACAACCAGGGGCGTCCTTTGGGAGTTTTCGCAACAAAACGAAGCCGTTTTGGCTCAATCCCATACTTCCTCATAGAACACAGCACATCCGCCAGCCGCTCCGGCCGCTGGCAGATACAAAGCCTGCCGCCAAACCGCAGCAGCGCCGCCGCCGACCGGCAAACGTCGTCAATCGTACAAAAGGTTTCATGCCGGGCAATCCGAGCCGAGTCCTCCCGGCTCTCAATCCCCGCTCCATTCGCCTTATAAGGCGGGTTGCAGGTCACCACATCAAAAGCGCCTTTGGGCAGCAGATCCGGCGCGTCTTTCAGGTCTGCACAGATCGATATCACCCGGCCTTCAGCCCCAGATCGCTGAATCCCTTTTTCAAGCTGAAGAGCGCCCTGCCGCTGTATCTCAACGCCGTAACAAACAGAAACAGAATACTTTTTGTATAAATACAATGGTATTATACCACATCCGGCCCCAAAACCACAGACAACATCCTTTTTTCGGGGTGCCGCAAAATCAGAAAGAAGAAAAGCGTCTGTTCCAAACCGATGTTCTTGTGAAACACAAACCCACGTCTGATCTCCCAGCCATTCAAATTTTTCAGAAAAAATTTCCGGATTTTCTTCCATACTATCCAACTTTCTCCTCTTTGTCACGGAATTTCCAATTCATCGCCAGAGCTATTCTCTCCACTTTCTAAAGACGACTCCTCAGAAGAACTCACGGAAGACGACTGTGAAGACAAAGAAGAGGACGATTCTTCCGATGACGATGAACCGGAGGGAACCACTACGGCGGAAGCCGATTCTGACGATCCACTTTCTCTCGAACCAGTCAAACTCTGCTCTGAAGACACCGGCTGAGATGAGGCAGAACTTCCGGTTGAGGGACCGGAAAACGCGGGGATCGGGTCCCGCTCCGGGTTGCGGTGCTGCACCGGATTTTGAATATTCGAGATAACGTCCAGCTTGTAGCCGTTTGCCCGCAAGGTATCTATAATCCAGGGAAGAGCTTCCAGCGTATAGGTATTTCGCGGAACATCATGCATTAAGATCACCGGCGTATCCACTTTCAATGCCGCCGGAAATATATTCTTATAAACCCATTCGCTGGTATGACGGTTTGGAGAAGCGTCACCCGAACTGACATTCCAGTCGTGCCAAATAATTCCCTTGTTTTGAGCATCCTTCATAATCTGCCAGAAAACACCCCTGTCTGTCACCGTCTGGGAACTCCCTCCCGGAAAACGAACCTGCTTGGCGCGGATCCCCGCCACTTCGTAAAGGAAGTCATTCATTGCGTTGTAATCATCAAAATAAGCCTGGGGGCTTTCATAAATCTTCGGAAGATTATGTTCATAAGCGTGAAGAGCGAGCTCACAGCCGCTGTCCACAATCTCCTTATAGTATTTACGACATTCCGGACTCGCGTTATGAACGGTAAAAAAAGTCGCCGTCGCTCCCTTTTTACGAAGAACCTCCAGCACCTGTGGCGTCATTGAGGAAGGTCCGTCATCAAAGGTAAGATATGCAACTTTTCCCGGAATCGGCTCAATCTCCGTTAAATCCGCTTTCAGCCAAGAAGGCCTTGGTGGATGATAATTCGGATCTCTCTCCGGGACAGGAACTTTCGGCCATTCATCCTCTCCTGGAGCGCTATCTGAGGAAGAAGTGAGACTCAGATGTTCTGGCTTCAGAGAAACTCCCATCTCTTTTTCGGGAGATAAAATAAGGGTAGCAGTAATAATACAGCAAGCCAAAACAATCCCTGCCATAGCACTGAGCAGGAGGCATCTTGTCCTTTTTGGAAGCTGCATGCTATTCCCCCTTCTCTTTCAGCCTATTCTCCATTTATATGTATCATATCATATTTTGAGTCCAGCG
>CAUABB010000247.1 GCA_958427155.1 uncultured Oscillospiraceae bacterium
CCACATATCGTGGTAGCTTTTGTCTGAACCAACACCTGTCCATGTCCCGGCTTTGGAATTTCAAATTCCTTAAGCTCAACCGTACTGTTTCCTGGAAGAATTGCCCCCATCATTTTTCTACTTTCAAGCCCCATTGTTCTTCGCTCCTCAATTCTATTTTTCAACTGTGCAATACAGTTTTCTCACTCTTTCATTATAAAAGAAACAAAGAATCCATCAAGAGAAAAATTTGACAAATTTCACGTATCAATGTCGTGTAAACGCAGTTTTTATCTTGTCTTTCCCTGCCGCCAAGAATATAATATTTAAAGAAAGAGGTGAAAAGATGAGAATTCTTTATTCAGACTTGGATCTTTCTTTTTTGGTAAGCGGACGGATATTCAAAACGATTAACGTAATCTTGGAGGAGCTTACCAAAAGGATTCCTTCTCACAGCCATGGGAAAGGGTGTTATGAACTTCATTATATTTCTTCTGGTTATGGAATAGCCTTGATCAACAATCAATCTTATAACGTTTCTCCCCATACGCTTTATGTCACCGGACCTCAGGTAGAGCATTCTCAAATTTCGGATCCGGATAATCCAATGGTTGAATACTGTATTTATTTAATCCTTCCCAAAAGCCTCAAAGAAATGGAAAAACAGGATCGAACTGCGGAATTATTCGAAAAAACAACTTTCTGGCTAGGACGCGATCGATATGGAATCGAACTTCTTCTTCATCGATTATTTTATGAATTAAGATATCAGCAAACCGGTTATATTACGCAAGTACAGGCCTTGCTATCGCAGATTGTAGTCACTTTGGTTCGTAATTACGAACAACCTTATCAGCCAACTACAATATTTCCCCCTTCAAATCTGGAGAATAGTAAATCTCTTATTTTAGAAGAGTCTTTCCTCTACGAATACGCAGACATTTCTTTAGAAAAGCTTTCTTCACGGCTTGCGTTGAGTACCCGTCAGACAGAACGCTTTATTCGTGAACTTTATGGCAAAACCTTCCGACAGAAAAAAACGGAAGCGCGTATGTCAGCCGCAGCTCTTCTACTGGCAGATTCCGAAAAAAGCATCTCTGAAATTGCTGAAGAACTGGGTTATTCTTCCGTAGAACATTTTTCTACGGCTTTCCGCAGGTTTTACGAAAAAAATCCAAGTGCATATCGTCATCAAAAGCAAATAGTGATAGAGCCTTAACGGATAAACGAAAAGCTACATTTCAGCCTCATTTACAAGGCTGAAATGTAGCTTTTCACTTGGGAAACCTTGACAAAAAGATAGCTACTAAAAAGTAAAAATTCTTTGTTTAAAAAAATTGCTCTTTTTATACGACATGGTTGTACTACTAACTTACTATTAAATGGTGAAAATGATATTTGGGGCCTTATTTTTTCAATTTTAGCCCATCTTTGAAGGCTTCCCCAACTCTCTCAGTTACCTTGTAGTAGCCATGTGTATAGGGATCGAAAGCAATAGCGTTAACCAAAGCCATATTCAGTTTGTCTCCCTCCATAACGCTTTCGTCCGCAGTGACTTTAACGACCTTACCGATCACACCACATCCATACTCATTGGATTGGTATTCAATAAATTCACATTCTAAACAAAGAGGGAATTCATTGATAACGGGAGCATCCACAACCTCAGACTTAGAGACGGTCAACCCGCTGTTCTCAAATTTATTAGGCGTATTATTGCCAGATACCACGCCAAAATAATCTGCTTCTACAACATGGGCCGCATCCGCAATGCTCACCGTAAATGCGCCTCTAGCCTTGATATTCTTCACGGTCTTGTGCGTTTCAGTGAGGTTCAGCACTACGGTCTCCCGCTCCTGCATGGTTCCCCACGCGGCATTCATCACATCCACACTACCATCTTCATTATAAGTCGCTACCATTAAAACCGGCATCGGAAAAATGCCTTCTGTAATATTCAGCTGCTTCCTCATCTTATCTACCTCGCTTTACCATTGAGATTGACATTTAGCGTGCCATCGCTTATAATTATAGTCGGTAATAACAAAAAAACAAGTACTGGCGTAAAAGAAATGTACTATCTTACAAGAAAGTGTTTGTATGATAAAGAACTATATTAAAAACGCGAATTTTGAGGACACTGGATTTAGTTACACTTTATCACTTATTTCAGGCAAGCATAAAATGGTTATTCTGTATTGCCTGATGGAATTTGAAGTGGTACGATTTAATGAGCTGAAACGATATCTAAAAAATATCTCGGATAAAACTTTGAGTAGCAACCTAAAGGAACTAGAAGCAAATCAGCTAATCGTGCGCAAAGAATATCCCCAAATCCCGCCCAAGGTGGAGTATTCCCTCAGCGAGCGTGGCCGATCATTGATGAAAATTCTTGACCAGTTGTGCGTCTGGGGAGAAGAAAATAAAATTTAATACAGACCAGAGAGACTATTTTAAAACACAAGAAAAAGCTACATTTTGATTTCTCAAAATGTAGCTTTTAACTTTGGGAACCGTTGATAAAACGGATGCCGGCCATAAACGCGGGCACTGAACTAAATAAAAAGAAAAGCCCCCAACGCGAATTGCGTGTTGAGGCTCTCGACTGTCTAAACCACATAAAAAAGATTTTTTCGGCATTTTGGCGGTGGGAATTGAACCCTCGTGTTGAACAGGACATTAGAAAATGGCAAGAAGAAAATGTCCAGAAAATATGGACTCTCGAAGTACGTACAAAATTAGACACAGGGGTTCAAATCTCCCTGTTTTATTTTTTTATTCTCC
>CAUABB010000248.1 GCA_958427155.1 uncultured Oscillospiraceae bacterium
AAGGACTGGTTGTACGAGTTGGTTGACACCCTTAAACGCGCCTGCCGTTTGGTTTGATTGCGGATAGGGACTGGAAAAGTTAATTTCAAACACAGGTAAAATACATTTTGTATAATATAAATAATATATACAAATTTTGCTTTTCACGATAATTGCTCTCTATTACGTGATAGCAGCAAAAAGCAGGATCGCTTTCTATTAAAAAGCGATCCTGCTTTGTTTTTATTTTAATGCGTTTTCTAAAAGCCTGCGGTTACGCCAGATCCAGTAGAGGCTACGTGTTCTCCAGGCGAAGCCCCAAAGTGCTCCGGTATCTTCAAATGTGATGTTAGGATCGATTGCTTCGTGTGCTGTTTCGCAGATAACGACTTCAACAATCTTTTGAGGCAATTTTTTTCGTCGGGCTTGCTCCAAACCATACCCTTCGCAGATTAGCCGGACTTGTTCCATCCGCTTTTCAGGGATTGGAAGGGAATACAGCTCCGCCAGATCGTCGTCTACCAGCTGGGGGAAAAGCCAGCAAATTCGTGCGAGCTCGATCATGGGGTCAAGCGGACCAGAAGTTTCCCAATCAACTAGACAGAAAGGCATTTCATTTTTAGTCAGCAGGTTCCATGGTGCAATATCGCCGTGGCACCAAATCCGTTGTTGATCTCCGATTTCCCGCAAATACCAGTTTTTAAATCCCAGTTGTTTGTCTGGAATGAACGTTTCTCCAGCACAATGCAACTTGGCGGTCAGCTTTCCAATTTCAAAAAGGGCTTCATCACTCCATTTCTGAGGATGAATTAGTACGCCTTGAGAATAGGTAGTAAACTCAACTCCGTTTTCAATCTTGACAAAATGTTCTACCGGGAGTCCTTTTTGTTCCAGATAGGCCATAAAGGAACCGACGTTGGGAGACCATCTGTGCGCCGGCCGCCTGACAAATTCCCCTTCCTGAATGACATTCTTTGACTGAGATAGAATTCTTTTAGACTGGTCAGGCACAGCTTCACATCCTTTTTTCCTTAGCATCGAAACGACGATTAAATTTTTTCTAGAAGCTCTAATGGACTTGCAATCTTCATTTTAAAATGATGCTTTTTCAAAATTTCAGGTGTTAGTCCAAATCCGTAGGTAGCAGCACAAAAATCTACCCCGGCCTGTTCCGCGCCGACTGCGTCAAATTCACTATCGCCAATCATTAGAGCAGAGGTGGGATTGGAAACACCGGACAGTGCTAATCCAATTTCTATCGTATCTTTTTTTGTCCGTTTTTCTTCATCGTCAGAGCCGACAATCGCGTCAAAGAGAGAAGCAATTCCCAAATGTTCTGCCAGACGCTTGGCTTCGGTTTCCCGTTTTAAGGTGGCTATCATCAAATGACATCCTTTTTCTCGAAGTGTTTTGAGAAGAGTTTCCATTCCATCATAAAGCCGGCTGTTAAAGACACCATTTTTATAATAGGCTCTGAAACGCAGAGTCGCTTCCATTGCCCGTTCTTCATCCATTCCGCAGATTTCCCGGAAAGAAAGGTGAAGAGGCGGCCCGATAAACCGGCTAAGTTGATCTTCCGGAAGAGCCGGCTCATTCATCTGTCGAAGTACCAGCCGCACACCTTCATAAACTCCTGGTGATGTATCAGCTAGGGTTCCATCCATATCGAAAATAAAACTGTTGTACTTCATAATTCTCCTTTGGTTTTAATCGCTTTAATGAAAACATTGTCTTTATTATATCAAAGGAGAGAAATGAATACAATTTGGAACGGGGCCTCTTCTAAAAACTTCGTTAGAGCCGATAAGATTCGTAAGAGAATCACAACGCTTTCAGACGAAATCCACAAATATTTGGAATTTATTCTCTTATCTGTCAATAGACAAACAGACGGAAAAGGAATATGATTATAAAATAATTAAGAAATTTTTTAACATCCCAGTAAAGAAGGAACGAAACAATGTTAGCAGAAGCGCGAAGGAAACTCTCCGCACTGATTCAAAGAAATTTATCCGGCGAGTGTTTCAGTTTTAAAAGCCTCACAGTCCTTTTTTTGCCAATCCTTGTTGATCAGGCAATGGTGGCGATTCTTAACATCATTAATTCGTCGATGGTTAGCTCTTCCGGGGAGGGAGCAGTGGCTGCTGTCAATATGGTTGATTCCATCAACCTGTTTATGATTAACTTTTTTATTGCTATTGCGACCGGTGGAACGGTCGTTGTTGCTCAATATATGGGACGCTATGAAGCGAAAAAAGCAGGTGAGGCTTCTGCGCAGGCGATCCTTTCCTGCACGCTCTGCGCAATTGCAATTGGCGCTTTAATTATTGCTTTTGCGGATCCATTGTTGAGTGTTTTGTTTGGCCAGGCAGACGAAAATGTTATGAGTAATGCTCGGGTTTATTTGATTGGTTGTTGTATTTCTTATCCGGCATTTGCGGTTTTCCAGTCAGTTGCCGGTGCGTTGCGGGGGATGGGAGATACCCGTGCTTCCATGATGCTTTCGGTTGGAATGAATGTAGTTGTTGTCATTTTGAACTTTATTTTTATTAACGGTATTGGTTTGGGAGTTTTAGGTGTTACATTTTCTCTGAATATTGCACGGATGATGGCTGCAATTGCATCTGTTTTTTATTTAATTCGGACCAAACATGAGCTTTGCATAAAACTTCGGTATTTTTTGCGTTTCAATAGACCACTGCAAAAAAGCATTATGCTGATCGGCCTTCCCTCCGCAAGTGAGCAGATGTTTTTTCATGGTGGTAAA
>CAUABB010000249.1 GCA_958427155.1 uncultured Oscillospiraceae bacterium
CATACTTATTATATTCAAAAAACTTTTAATGAAGGTTTTGCAGATACTGAAAACAATAAGGAGTGTACGATTAGTATTCTTCAACAAAGTATCGATAGGCTACTAAGTGACAACGACACCATATTCCGGGAGATCCTTTCCCATATACCGGAACGTCAGAAAGAAGTGTTGTACGCCATTGCAAAAGACGGAGAAGCCCGCCAGGTCACCTCTTCCGCTTTTATTAAACGCCATCGGCTGACTTCGGCCAGTGCTGTACAATCGGCTATAAAGAAGTTGCTGGATAAAGATTTTATCACAGAGATCAATAAGACGTATTCTCTCACAGACCGTCTTTTTGCTTTGTGGATAAAAACGGTTTACGGAACCGGTTTCCGGTTATAAACAAAACATTCCTTTACTACAATAATGATAGCGCATAGAGATAATCACAACTACAATCTGTTCACCCTCTACACGATAGACAATACGATGTTCTGAATTAATACGTCTTGACCAGTGACCTGCCAACTCAAAACGTAAAGGCTCTGGCTTGCCTATGCCAGTAAAAGGATGCTCTGCAATGTCAGCCAATAGAGCTTCTATTTTTAACTGTATTTGCTTATTGCCATTTTTTTTCCAATAGGTTAAATCATCTAAGGCTGTTTTAGTAAATCTTATTTCCATAAGTCTTTAATATCAACCTTAGTAGCTTCTCCATTATTGGCTTGGGCGATTCCCTCTCTCAAATGCTCAACATTGGCAGGATTAGATAACAGATATGCTGTTTCAATTATTGAGTTATAATCTTCCAAAGAAATAACAACAACGCTTTCGCCATTAGGACGTTGAACTATTAAAGGTATATTATCCTGAACAACACTATCCAAATGATGTTTCAGGTTAGTTCTTAAATCAGTAAAATTAGTTATTCTCATATTTATGTACTTCTATAAGTACAAATATAGGTACTTATTTGTTGTCATACAAGAAAACACCAAACAAAATGAGTTAATTAACGCTTACGTGTTTAAATTAAATCAGGTGGAAAAATTACAAAATCTGACTCATACATAACTGCCTAAAATTTACCACTAACCGAAAGTACAGGAGTATATAAAGGGAATCCGTTGGCGGATATTATGAAAGTGGTTCGGGACTAGTTTCTTGCTCGATCTTTTGAATGAAATCAGCTTTCACTTCCCGCAAATTTTTTCCTCCATAGGTCAGGGATTTTTCACCGACCCGCACAATACCGAAAATCATCTTTTCTTCTTCGTCATACTCCTCATAACCCTGATAACCTTTGTATTTCAAGCCGCATAAGAAATCAAGCAAATAGGCAAAACGGCCTTGTCGTGCCGCACGGTATGGCCGGACCACAAAACCTCTCTCAGGGGAAAAACTCATCAACTGCTCACTGCCGTCCGGTACAAGCAGAACAAACTGATTTTCATCACAAACCTCATCGTATGCCTTCATCGTCACCACCAGCCCATCGTTCCACATACCCAGGACATACATCTCGAAAGCCCCCAGATCCGCGGTCGCTTGAACGGTATCCGAGCCATCACAAACCAGGGTATAATTCCCCAGGCAAAAACGATCATAACAAACCGAAAACTCTTTCATCACCCATCATTACTTATTTAATTTTTCTACAAAGCTCGCCGGAATATTAACCATGGCACACCCCAGCATATCGATACGCACCAATACCTTCGTCATTCCCTTGTGTCTGATCAATTCCCCTTCCATCCCCCTCAGCGAACCTTTCACTACCCTGACCAAATCACCGGCCTTTATATTTTCATTGGTCATTTCCACCGCTTCCTCAGAGAAATCCAGCAAAAAACGGAAATCCTCCATCTGCTTATCCGGAATCACCGCAGCCCCCGCCTCTCCCTTCAGCCTCAGAAAAGCCACCACCCCCTTCGTCTGCAGTACCTTCACCTGTTCCTGACGGCCTACCCGCACAAAAACCAACCCCGCAATCACCGGCACCACCACCCGCGACTTCCGGTACGTCCACTGCCTCAACACCGTCTGTACCGGCAAAAAACACTCCACACCCAGCTCCTCCAACCGGTCACGCACCTTCTTCTCCGCACGGGAGGCGGTGAAGACGGCATGCCAATGAACCGTTTCCGCTTTTTGCCTATCTGTTGCCATACATCCTTTCATAGTATCCCTGATAATCTCCGCTCGTCACCTGATCCAACCATAAATACTTTATAGATTTCCTGAAACTTGAGTACTCATTGATAATCACCCAATTTTATTCATAAAGATTATCTTTATAATCAAATAGCCAGTCAACCTCTTTTAACCGGGGATGTCGCTTATCTTTCTCTGAAAGGATCACCTCAGCGGCCGGAATCCGCCAGTCAATTCCCAAATCCGGGTCATTCCACACCAAAGCCCCTTCACTTTCCGGCGCATAAAAATTGTCACACTTATATTGGAAAACAGCCTCCTCACTCAACACGGCAAACCCATGGGCAAAACCCCGCGGAACGAAAAACTGCCGTTTATTTTCCTCACTCAATTCCACCGCTGCATGTTTTCCAAAAGTTGGTGAACCTTTCCGGATATCCACCGCCACATCCAGTACCCGACC
Source organism: uncultured Oscillospiraceae bacterium (assembly GCA_958427155.1). Taxonomy (GTDB): domain Bacteria; phylum Bacillota; class Clostridia; order Oscillospirales; family Ruminococcaceae; genus Metaruminococcus_A. Next base: position 2,600 of record CAUABB010000249.1, read on the forward strand.
TTTCACCACCCGCACCAGTTTGGATTGAGCATACGGAGGTTTCTGGAAATGCAATCCCCTCACCACGCCGTAACACGACTTCGACTCATTATCCTGCACAAACACCGTCCGGCAAACCTGTCGTTCAAAATCCCGTTGTGAAA
>CAUABB010000250.1 GCA_958427155.1 uncultured Oscillospiraceae bacterium
TAAACTTCATGAAGTTTATTTTTCTGCAGCACCTGATATTATAAAAGAGAACGACAAAGAAAACCGCACCTCCCCTATCCTACATCAAAAGCGGTTGGAGGTTATCCTTTCTCATTGGAATGAGATCAAAGAAACTATTGAGAACCTCCTTCCAAACGCTGCTTTTGCAGAAGATATTCTTAAAAAGCTTGGGGCGCCTTATCGTCCAGTTCAAGTTGGAATTGACCATAAGACTGTTCTCAATAGCCTTCTTTACGCCAAAGAACTGCGCACCCGTTATACGGTCCTTCAAATGCTTTGGGACTTGGGAGAGCTTGATTCCATCGCACAGCAGGTTGCAGAATATATGACCATCAACGAAGCTCAAAATCTTTGTACTCCTCCTGAAATCATCCGTGAAAAACTGAAAAATATCCGGTGTTTTATCCTAGATATGGATGGTTCAATCGATTTCATTAATACCGTCAAGGAAAAAGGAAAGGATTATCATTTTTATACCAATAATTCTTCAAAAAACGCTGCATTATATGAAGAAAAGCTTAGAAAAATGGGATGTCCTTCTCATGTGGGAAAAGTTTTAATATCCAATGAAGTCATAATTGAATATCTGCAAAAACATGCCGATTACAAACGGCTTTTTGTTCTGGGGACAGAGTATTTAAAAGAAGATTTTGTCAAAGCGGGATTCATCCTTGACGAACAGAAGCCCGACGCAGTTATCGTTGGATTTGACACGACTCTTTCCTATGACAGACTGACAACTGCCTGCAACCTCATTAAAAACGGTATTCCAGCTTTCGGTGTTAATACTGATTATGTCTGTCCATTGGATGAAGGTGGGTTCCTCCCGGACTGCGGTTCAATTTCTCAGCTGATTTACGCCGCTACCGGCGTTCAGCTTGAATTTTTTGGAAAGCCCTCACGCTATACACTCGATTACGTGCTGGAAAAAACAGGCTATCAGGAAAACGAGATCGCCTTTGTAGGAGATCGACTTTATACGGATATCGCGATTGGAAACGGAAACGATCTTCTCACCGTTCTAGTCTTATCCGGTGAAACTTCGCCTGAAATGCTTTTAACGGCTAAAGAAAAACCCGATATTGTCTGTGCAGGTCTCTCCTCTCTGACAGATCTTCTTTAAAACTGTATTTATATATTGAGATGATTGCTTTTGGCAAAAATGTTGGCTAATCGCTTTGACCATAAAATCGACATTATTCGTCTTTCTTTACAAGCAATTAAAAAGATGCTACTATTTCTAAAGTAGTGATTTTATATGCTTTCTTTTTGATTTGTAGTAAGGAAGGTGAAACGTTGAAAGCCGTTAAAGCGATTTTAGCCGGTCTTCTGGTCGTAACCGTTCTTTTTCTCGCTGTTTATGCACTTTTCCCAGAAGAGACAGTAGAACCTGTAATCAGTTATATCACTCCTTCTTCTTCTGAAGAAGAAAAAGAAGAAGTTGAAAGTCAATTGGTGTCTGTTGATCAGACAGAAGAAAGCGCATCTTCTAAACAGCAAGGACATCCTTCTACTTCCACGTCTTCATCGAACAGTTCATCTTCAGAGAGCGTGACGCCAATTAATATTAACACTGCAACCCAAGAAGAACTGCAACAACTGGATGGCATTACAGCAGAACTCGCAAGGTTGATTGTTCTTTACCGGGAAAAGGCAGGCGGTTATGAATCAATTGAAGATTTAAAGAAGATCACCCAGCTCGGGTACAATACTTTTGAAAAAATTAAGGATAAAATTATCTGTAAATAAAAGGATGTGTCTCCCATGAATTATAAGCATCTGATTGATCTAAACGATTTCTCTCAAAGTGAGTGGAGAACCATTATTCAACTGGCTCTGAAAATTGCCGATAATCCGGAGGAATATTACGGAAGCTGTCATGGAAAAATTATGGCGACCCTTTTTTATGAGCCATCTACTCGTACACAGATGTCTTTTCAAACTGCCATGTTAAAACTTGGAGGCAGAATTATCGGGTTTGATAATCCACAAAATTCTTCGGTTGCAAAAGGAGAATCTTTAAAGGATACGATTGTGGTAGTGAGTGGTTACGCCGATATTATTGCTATGCGTCATCCGATGGAAGGGTCTGCCAAAGCGGCATCTCTTTATGCCAACTGTCCGATTATTAATGCCGGAGACGGGGGACATCTTCACCCTACCCAGACTCTCACAGACCTTGTTACCCTTTCACGGGAGAAGGGACGTCTGGATCATTTAACTATAGGTCTCTGTGGAGATTTAAAAAACGGTCGTACAGTTCATTCTTTAATTAAAGCCCTTTCTCTTTATGAAGGAAATACCTTCGTGCTAATATCCACTAAGGAATTGACGGTCCCCCCTTATATCAAAGAGCTTCTGATTCAGAATCATGTTCCTTATACGGAAGTACTTTCGCTAGAAGCCGCCATTCCTGATCTCGATGTTCTGTATATGACACGAATTCAGCGGGAACGCTTTAATAGTGAGCAGGAATACATGGAACAAAAAGATATTTATGTGCTAAATCCGGAAAAGTTAGTTCGTGCAAAACCGGATTTAAAAATACTTCATCCGTTGCCGCGGGTAGATGAAATTGATTATAAAGTAGATGAAGATACCCGTGCCATTTACTTTAAACAAACACTTTACGGCGTATATGCCCGAATGGCTTTGATTATGAACATGATTGGCGGTTTTGATCATACCCCGG
>CAUABB010000251.1 GCA_958427155.1 uncultured Oscillospiraceae bacterium
CCGTCTTCTCCGCCTTGCCTTCCGTTTTTCCGGCAGCGTTTTTAGCGGGATATTGATTTCCCCCCGCTCATAGTCAGAATAAGTCGACTGTGAAACAGAAAGCATTTGTGCCATTTTCTCCTGATTATAATCTTTATCCTCTCTCAAATTGCGGATTCGTTCATACATAATATCATCTCCCGATGATATTATGTCTTATCGGAAATACCGATATTGACATTTATGGGTATTTCCGGTAACATAAACCTATGGGGTGATATAGTATGGACATATACCGCGAATTATATCAAAAATTAGATCAACAAATAACGAATTCCATTAAAGAACTGGAAAAAGCGCAAAGAGAATCATTAGAACTTCTGCTCTCAACTCTAAAAGAAGCCGATATTACCGATGAAAACGACCCCGGCTGACCAAATTCGGTCAGCCGGGGTCGTTGTTATTCTTCGCCTTTTACAAGCTCAATATGCAGTTCATCCAACTGTTTTTGATCCACCGGGGCAGGACATTCGGTCATTAATTCAGACATGTTCTGAACCTTCGGGAAAGCCAATACATCCCGAATGCTCTTCCCACCCAGCATAATCATGACCAGCCGGTCAAGCCCTAATCCCATTCCGCCGTGGGGCGGCGCGCCGTACTTAAACGCGTCGGTCAGGAAGCCGAATTTCTCCTGCGCTTCCTCATCGGAAAGTCCCAGGGAAGCGAACATCTTTTTCTGTAAAACCGGATCGGTAATCCGGATCGAACCGGAGGACATTTCAACGCCATTCAGAACCAAATCGTAAGCTTTAGCCCGGACACTGCCCTTGTCGGTATCAAGCAGAGGAATGTCCTCGTCCATCGGAGAGGTGAAGGGGTGATGCATCGCAACATAGGTTTGCTCATCCTCATCCCACTCGAAGAAGGGGAACTGGGTAATCCAGAGAAAATTATACTGTCCCTCGGGAATTAAGTCGAGCTTTTTCGCCACTTCACCCCGAAGCGCGCCCAAAGTCGGCAGGACAACGCTATTTTTCGAATCCGCGACAATCAGGATCAGGTCGCCTTCCTTGGCCTCCGCGCGGGAAACGATAGCGGACATCTCTTCCTCCGTCATAAATTTCCCAAAGGAGGACTGCACGCCGTCCGGATTCACCTTCGCCCACGCAAGGCCTTTGGCGCCGATTCCGCGGACAAACTCCGTCAACTTATCCAGCTCTTTGCGGGAATAGGCCGCGGCGCCGGCGGGAACACAGACCGCGCGGACGGAGCCGGTTTCACAGGCGGAAGTAAAGACGGAAAAGCCGCAATTTTTTACCAAATCTGTCAAATCGCAGATTTCAATTCCGAAACGGGTATCCGGCTTATCAGAACCGTACCGTTCCATCGCCTCTTTGTAGGTCAGACGGGGGAGTGGCAGGGGAATATCAATTTCCAGCACCTTTTTAAAAAGGTACTGCACAAATTCTTCGCCAACCTCCATGACATCTTCAACGTCTACAAAAGACATCTCCATGTCGATCTGGGTAAACTCCGGCTGACGATCCGCCCTTTGATCCTCGTCGCGGAAACAGCGGGCAAACTGAACATAACGGTCAAAACCGGAAACCATCAACAGCTGCTTATAGATCTGCGGAGACTGCGGAAGGGCGTAAAAAGTCCCCTCATGTACACGGGACGGCACCAGAAAGTCCCGTGCGCCCTCCGGTGTGGAACGGATCAGCATAGGAGTCTCAATTTCAATAAACCCCTGCTCATCAAAAAAATCCCGCGCCGCCTTGGTAATCTTATGCCGCATCATGATGTTTTTCTGCAAATCAGGACGACGAAGATCCAGGTAACGGTATTTTAACCGCAGCTCTTCTTTTACATTCGAATTTTCCGCAATTTCAAAAGGCGGCGTTTGAGCTCTCCCCAAAATTTTCAAGTCCGTTACCAAAATTTCCACTTCGCCGGTCGGAATCTCTTTGTTAACACTTTCCCGGCGGGCGACGGTCCCGGTCGCCATCAGCACAAACTCAGAACGAACTTCTCCCGCTTTTTCAAAAACATCTCGTGCGGTCTGGTCGTTAAACGCGAGCTGAACAATCCCTGTGCGATCCCGCAGGTCGATAAAAATCAAATTGCCAAGGTCGCGCTGTTTCTGAGCAAATCCGCATACGGTTACCTTTTGCCCCACCAGTTCTCCGGTTACGCTCCCGCAATAGTTGGTTCTTTTGGTTCCATTCATCCGGTCGGTCATCTATTCTTCCTCCTGGTCTTCTTCAATTGCGGCAAGAACGTCCTCTACACCGAGATTATAAAGAGCGTCTGACAGCTCTTCAAATTTAAGCTCCCGCGTTTCTCCAGTCGCCATATTTTTCACCTTGGCCATTCCGTTCGCGAGTTCGTCCTCTCCAAGCACCATTGACATCCGGGCGCCGATTTTATCAGCATATTTCATCTGAGCCTTCAAACTCCGCCCCATACTATCACATTCCACATAAAAACCTTCCCGGCGGAGTTCATTGGTCAGTTCACCAGCTTTAGTCCCCGCATCAGCTCCGATATTGGCAATATACAACTCACAGGGCCGTTCCTTGGGAATCTCAATCCCCTGCGCATCCAAGACGAGAAGAAGCCTTTCCAGCCCCATTCCAAAGCCAAGGCCAGGCGTTTTAGGACCACCCAACTGTTCAATCAGCCCGTCGTACCGACCGCCTCCGCAAACAGTACTCTGC
>CAUABB010000252.1 GCA_958427155.1 uncultured Oscillospiraceae bacterium
CAGCTGAATCTGCTCACTATGAGACCCGACATAGTGAGCCGCGGCATAAAGCCGTGCATGGTAAGTCCACTGGTTTAAAACGCCGGCTTTCCGCTTAATAGAACGCACGCTCAAACAGTCTTCACTTAGTACCGAAACGCCAAAACTACTGACCAAAAGATCAATCCCATGATTGATTTCCGGATCGATATGATACGGGCGCCCTGCTAGCACGATGACCATTTTGCCGTTTTGCTTTGCATCTTTCAGCACCTTACGGCCATAAGTATTGAGCATTTGACGGTACTTTTCATAAGCGTCATAAGCTTTTTTGGAAGCATTCCGAATCTCCTTATGAGACACAGAAAAATACTGGTTAAAAACAGCATGTGCCTTTTTGGTAAAATCGTGTCGCCGGTGTAGTCCCAAATAGTCTTTAATAAACGTCACTTCAGAAAGGCGCCTAATATTGGCTCCTATTACCTCAGGATAATATGCCACAACTGGACAATTATAATTATTATCCGATAAGCCCTCGTCAAAGTTATAGGACATACACGGATAAAATATGACCTTAATTCCCTGATCAAGCAAAGCCTCAACGTGACCGTGAAGCAGTTTTGCTGGGTAACAAACTGTATCAGAAGGAATCGTATGTTGACCTTTCTCATAAAGAGCCCTATCACTCCCCGGAGAAAGAACCACTTCAAAACCGAGCTCGGTAAAAAACGCATGCCAAAACGGCAAATTTTCATACATATTTAATCCCATCGGAATTCCTATTTTTCCACGTGGGCCAGGAACTGAAGGAAGACTCCGAAGGTAATCATACTTGTACCGAAAAGCATTATAACCATCCTCTTTTTGTTTCACTCCGAGAGGCTTCTCACACCTATTACCCGAAATATACCGTCCTCCGTCAGCAAACTTGTTAATGGTCAGCTTACAATGATTCGTACACCCATTACAGGTGGTGACCGAAACAGTATGGGAAAAATGTTTTAATTCTTCCAAGCCAATAATACTAGAATGTCCCCCTGCACGATCTCTAGCGTAAAGGGCCGCACCATAAGCACCCATCAACCCCGCAATAGAGGGACGAACTACTTCCACTTTTACTTCTCGCTCAAACGCGCGAAGAACCGCGTCATTTAAGAAGGTTCCTCCCTGTACTACAATATGTTTCCCAAGCTCCTTGGTAGAATTAGCGCGGATTACCTTATACAACGCATTTTTAACAACGCTGACCGCCAAACCCGCAGCAATATCTCCTACTGTTGCGCCATCCTTCTGAGCCTGTTTTACCGATGAATTCATAAATACCGTGCAACGGGAACCAAGGTCAACTGGATGTTTGGCAAAAAGCCCGAACCGCGCAAATTCTTCCGCTTTAAAGCCCAGCGCATGGGCAAATGTTTCAATAAAAGAACCGCATCCTGAAGAACAGGCCTCATTAAGCATAATGCTGTCGATTGCACCGCCCCGGATCTTAAAGCACTTAATATCCTGCCCACCAATATCGATAATAAAGTCAACATCCGGATTAAAATAACGCGCAGCAGTAAAATGAGCAATGGTTTCTACCACTCCAAAATCAATGTGAAAGGCGTTTTTGCACAGTTCTTCTCCATAACCGGTTGAGGCAGCTGCCCGAATAGTAACCCGTCCTTCAGAAAGATGATAAATTTCTTCTAAGGCGGTTTTAACAAGCGGGATAGGATTTCCACTGTTGGATGTATAAGACTGATACAAAATATCACCGTTCGGGGAAAGAAGCACCACTTTTGTGGTAGTAGAGCCGGCATCTACACCGAGGTAAGCGTCGCCCGAATACTTTTCAAGAGAAATATAGTTTACATTTGCTTTTTGATGACGTTTCTGAAACATCTCGTATTCTTCTTCCGATTCAAAAAGAGGTGCGACAGATGAGTCACGCTGCACATGCTTAGCGTTTTTAATTTTCTCCAAAACTTCTTTAAGACGAACCGGTTCAAGTGTTCCAGCGTAATAAGCTGCTCCGAGGGCAATATAATACTGAGCGTTTTCAGGAAAAACTGCGTGATTTCCCAACTTAAGAGTTTCTACAAACCTCTTCCGAAGCCCCTTTAAAAAGGTCAAAGGCCCACCCAGAAAAACGACTTTCCCTTCGATTTCGCGTCCCTGCGACAAACCGCCAATTGTCTGATTTACAACACACTGAAAAATACTGGCTGCAATATCGCTTTTTCGCGCTCCTTGGTTCAGAAGAGGCTGAATATCGCTTTTAGCAAAAACACCACACCGGGAAGCAATGGTATAAATTTTTTCTGCGTCCTCTGAAAGATGATCCAATTCTTCTGTCGTCACACCAAGTAGGGTTGCCATCTGATCAATAAACGCGCCTGTACCCCCGGCACAACTTCCGTTCATCCGTACTTCTGTACCACCGGTCAGGAACAGGATTTTCGCATCTTCTCCCCCAAGTTCGATTACCACATCCGCATCTGGAATTCGCTCCTTCATACAAACCTGGGTTGCATATACCTCCTGCACAAATTCAACGCCACTACTCTGAGAAACTCCAAGTCCCGCAGAACCGGTAATAACAATTTTAGCAGGCTCCCCCTTGGTAATTTCCCGATCAATGAGGTCAATCAAGTCTACCGCTTTTTCCGTCACCTTGGCAAGGTGACGTTCGTATGATTGATAAATAATCGAACCACCTTCATT
>CAUABB010000253.1 GCA_958427155.1 uncultured Oscillospiraceae bacterium
GAACGCTATTTTTGTATCTTTCCGCCTCAGTTATTGGAACAACCAAACTGGAATCCCTTACTTGCGACTGCCTTTAAAAACCGCCCTTACCACTTTTCTCATTGCCTGACTTTAAAGCAGCCCGACAGAGTTGAAAAAATGATGCGGACAATGGGAGAGGAGTATGACCATCGTCTCCCCCTTGCAGAAGAAATGACTGCGACCTTTCTGGAACAGCTATTAATCCGTGTTTACCGTGAACATCCGGAACAATTTTTCCTGCCGGATACCGAAAACGCTGAAAAAGTCTGGGAGGTTCAACGGTATCTTGAAAGTCATTTTTCCGAACCGGTTTTCATTTCCGATCTCGCCGCCGCCCACTTTATCAGCACTGACTACCTGGGAAAGATTTTTAAAGAGATGACCGGTTATACCCCAAAGCAGTACCTGATGGAGTACCGCTTGCTTCATAGTCGCCAGCTCTTGCTCCAAACCGGCTTGTCTGTAAGCACTGCGGCATACCGTTGCGGTTTTAAAGATGTTAATAATTTTATCCGCACCTTTAAGAAACGTTATGGTATTACACCAAAACAGTTTCAGAAAAACAAATTTTTATAGTTTCATCATACCTCACCCATCATAAATTTGTAAACCAATTCCGATTAAAAATATGTAAAATCCGTTTATTCAATTAATTAAGGAGGCCTTTTATGAAACGAGTCGTTATTATCGGGGGAAAAGGAAAAGTAGGCACCTATCTGGTACCTATGCTTTGCGCAGACGGGTTTGAAGTTGTTAACGTCAGCCGGGGAGCTTCTCAGTCTTACCTTCCCCACGGATGCTGGAATTCTGTGGAACAGGTAAATCTTAATCGCGAAGATCCCGAATTTCCACAAAAAATTTCTGCCCTGAAACCGGATATTGTTGTGGATATGATCTGTTTTCAGGAAACGGATCTGAAGGCGCTAACCAATGCTTTAGCTGGAAAGACAGAGCATTATCTGGCCTGCGGAAGTGTCTGGATTCATGGGCCGGTTTCTGTTTCTCCTTGTACAGAAGCGCAAGATCTTACTCCTTTCGGGACATACGGCATTGAAAAACTAAAAATGGTTCATACACTCGAACGAGAATATGCTCTTCATCATTTTCCGGGAACTATTATCCACCCCGGGCATATTGTAGGCCCGGGTCATCTGCCGCTCAACCCGCAGGCCAATAAAAACCCCGCTGTTTTTGAGGCGCTGATCCATGGCCAGCCGCTGGAACTTCCTAATTTTGGGATGGAGACCATTCACCATGTCCACGCCAAAGATGTCGCCGGCGTTTTCCTGGCGGCAATCCGGGCGGGAAGTATCAGCTACGGCCAGTCTTTCCACGCCGTTTCCTCCGGGGCTGTTACATTAAAGGGATATGCGCAGGAGGTTGCTTCCTGGTTTGGAACACAAGCCAAACTTGTGTTCAAACCATTTGACGAGTGGAAAAACGGAAAAGATACACACGACGCAGAACAAACCCTTGACCATATAACACGCTCTCCAAACTACTCCATGGAAAAGGCCAAACGCCTTTTAGGGTTTTCTCCGCGGTATACTAGTTTCGAGGCGGTTAAGGAAGCGCTGGACTGGATGCTTCAAAATGGAATTGTCAAATGACAGATTTCATAAAAAGCGGGACAAAATTTTAGGCTCTTTTCCCCTTGGCTGTCAGGCGTATGACAGGTATAATTAAGTCAACCCATACTCAATATTCTATACATTCTCGATTTATAATAACAACGGAGGTAATTGATATGTCAGCAATCAGAGAAGTAAAGGTTGAATCCGGCTTGCTGCGAGGCGTTCCAGGAAACAATCGGATGTTCAGTGTCTTTAAAGGAATTCCGTATGCCGCTCCTCCAGTTGGTGATCTGCGCTGGAAAGCTCCTCAGCCAGTTGAACCGTGGGAAGGGGTACGGATGGCGGATCAATACAGCGCAATTGAAATTCAAAAACGTCAGGGTGTTGATTTTTACACCAAAGAATTTTATAACAACAAAGAAGAACAAAGTGAGGACTGTCTGTATCTAAATGTCTGGACACCTGCTGAGTCACCCGACGAAAAACTTCCGGTAATGCTCTGGATTCATGGCGGCGGTTTTGTCTGCGGTTATGCATCTGAACCTGAATTTGACGGTGAGGGATACTGTAAACGCGGTGTCATCCTTGTGACTATCAATTACCGTATGCAGATGCTCGGTCTGCTGGCTCACCCGGAACTAACTGCTGAAAGCGAAACCGGAAGCTCTGGAAACTATCTGGTACAGGATCAGATTGCCGCTTTAAAATGGGTTTCTCGAAACATTGCCGCCTTTGGAGGAGATCCTGATAATATTACTGTTTTTGGGCAGTCAGCTGGTGCTGCAAGTACACAGGCGATTATGACTTCTCCTTTAACAAAAGGCCTTTTCAAACGCGCAATCCTTCAAAGCGGAGGTGGTCTCTGGCCGCATGGCAACGCCCGTACCTTCCTAACTTTAAAAGAAGCCGAGGAACAGGGAGTCGCCTTTATGAAGGGGCTTGGCTGCAATTCTATTGCAGAGATGAGAAAACTTCCGGCAGAACAAATCCTTGACTATATGATGGAACAAAACATTCGTCCAGGTTTGATCATTGACAACTATGTCCTCTATGATGATCCATCGCAAACAATTTTAGATGGTAAAAATC
>CAUABB010000254.1 GCA_958427155.1 uncultured Oscillospiraceae bacterium
GGATAGCAAAAAGGCTATTGATGAACTGCGCATCTGTAACTTGGAAGCTCAAAAAATGATTAAATCTCTTTTAAAAAAACATGGTTATCCGGAAGATTATCTTGCGGTCCATTTTACTTGTCCTAAATGTGAGGATACAGGAATTTATCACGGCTCCCGTTGTGATTGTTTTAAAAAAATTCTTCAGCAACTTGCCATCGAAGAATTGAATAGTATTTCGCCTTTACAGCTAAGTGATTTTTCGAATTTTGACCTTTTTTACTATTCAGATCAAAAAGATTTAAGGCTTGGTGTTACGCCGCGGGATACGATGAAAAAAATTGCTTCTTATTGTGAGAAATATGCTCAGACCTTTTCTAAAAAATCTTCCAGCATTCTGATGCTTGGCCCAACCGGTTTAGGAAAAACACATCTTTCACTCGCGATTGCCAAGCAGGTTATTATAAAGGGATATCAGGTACTCTACTGTACTGCACAAGATATTTTACGCACAATTGAAAGAGAACACTTTTCCCGGGAAATTAAGGAAGATGAAACCTTACAAACTGTTTTAAACGCCGATCTTTTAATTCTGGATGATCTCGGAGCTGAATATCAAACTGCCTTTAATTCTTCAACCATTTACAATATTATCAATACACGATTAAATTTTGGACATCCTACCATTATCAGTACGAATCTCACAAGTCAGGAACTGGAAGAACGATATACGGAGCGTGTAGTGTCACGATTACTTACTCAGTATACGTATCTCCGTTTTATTGGTGAAGATATCCGCCAGTTAAAGCGAAAAGGCAATTGAATCTTATCCTCTATATACCTCTCTTTGCGTAACTTTTTACCCTTTAAAATTTTTATTGAACTCTGTTGAAGCTTATAAAGATACGCACTCATAAAAAACAGGGATATTCCAATCATGTATCATGAAGAAATATCCCTTTACTATTTTAGCGTTCTTTCATTAAAGTACTTTGTAATACCATATGATCAGTATCAAAGGTTCACATAAATTTTTTAAGCACAACTATTTTCAAATAAATCAGACTACTGTGCAACAACCACCTTTACCTTCGTCCCACTTTCAAGATCAATAATAGCTCCAGGCTGCGGACTAACTGAAACAACATAGCCAGAAGCGGCATTCGAGCTTTCTTCTGAGGAAACGCTATATGAAATGCCAAGATTGTCAAGGAGTGAAAGATACATATCCTTTCGGTAACCGTCAAAACTTGGAACCGTTGGATAACGAGTCCCCTTACTTACCTTAACTGTTACAGCAGTATTGGCAGAAATCAACGAGTTCTGCGCTACGCTTTGTTCAAAAATAACTCCCTTATCTACCGAATCGTTATACTCATATTCAGCTTCTACTACAATCATCCCTTGATAACCACTGTTATTCTTAACAGACTCATAAAGCTGTCCCACCAATTGGGGCATAGCATACATTACCCCGCCGCTAGAAGAAGAGCTGGAAAGAGAACTGGAGTTTTCAGAAGATAACGAGCTTTCGGAAGAATCGTCAGATGGATCACTTAACGAAAGAGACTGGTCTGAACTATCAGATGAGGGAGACTGTTCACCGTTTCCCGAAAGAGCAAAGATAACAACCGCCGCCCCAATGATCACCAAAACGCCAGAAGTAATTAAAAGAGCAAGGAGGCCATAACGTTTGGGCTTTTTTTCTTGTTGCGGCATTTCTTCTTTAAATTCAATCTTGAACTCTTCTTTTACTTCAGAAAGTTCTGAAAGAAGAACCCCAATTGTCTTGGTGCGGTTCTCAGTCTGTTGGGACAACCCCGTGAGAATAGCATCTGAAACAACTGTTGGAACTGTTTGATTTAGTGCACTGGGAGGAATAATATTGCTTGTGTATCCGCGGCTTCCTACTTCCGGTGGTCTGGAACCGGTAAGAGTCCTGTAGAGGACAGCACAGATAGCGTAAACATCTGTCCAAGTTCCCTGGTAAACCGAAGAGGAAAACTGCTCTGGCGCCGCATATCCCATAAAAATCTGTGCAGAAATTTCAGTTTTAATATTGCGGGCAGAAGAAATACAGAAATCACAAAGTTTTAATTCTCTTCGTTTTGTAACACGAATCGTATCTGGCGAAATACCACGATGCAAGATTTGATAAGCATGCATAGCGGAAATATTTTTTAAAAGAGGCTCAAAAAGAGTGAATGTTTCGTCCCAGTTCAGTTCACCGGCGTTTTCTGCAAGAAATTGTGTAAAAGTAACACCCAAAACATGTTCTTTTACCGCATAGATTGTATTATTTTCTTCAAAAATTTCATAGGTCTGCTGAATATGAGTTAACGTCCTCATTTTAGCAAGCGCACCGTTAAGTTCTGCAAAATCAATTAATAACGCTTTATACTGTGTCTCAAAACCCGGTATAATTTTTAATTCCTGAGAGCCGTCATCCGCGCGGACTGATAATTTATCCGGAAAATATTCTCGAATTTCCACTATATTATCTATCGCCAAATCGTAAGCAATATAAGAAACACCTTCCCCATTATAACGAAGAGGCTTTCCAATCTGGTAACGGCCGTTTAACAGTGTACGGGGTCGTAAATAGTCTTTAGCAATTGGTGTTTTATCATCATAGCCACAATAAGGGCACACCTGAACATCTTCAATTTCTCTCATACAGCCAATGCAGCGCCGTTTTGTTT
>CAUABB010000255.1 GCA_958427155.1 uncultured Oscillospiraceae bacterium
TTATATTATTACAAATAAGAAGAAAATTCAAGGCTTTTAGCTATAAATGAGGAAAAAAGTGTGAAAACAGCGGGTATTATAGCAGAATACAATCCCTTTCATAATGGTCACCGTTATTTGGTAGAGCGGTTGCGGGAACAGGGAGCAACTCATATTGTCGCGGTCATGAGCGGGCATCTTGTGCAACGGGGCGAGGTAGCATCTTTTTCTAAGTGGGCAAGGGCAGAAGCGGCGCTTAAAAACGGTGTTGACTTGATTGTGGAGTTACCGTCCCTTTATGCGACGCTTTCTGCGGAACGGTTCGCTCAGGCCGCGGTTTTTCTGCTTGACCGGATGGGCTGTGTGGACATTTTAGGATTTGGAAGCGAAAGTGGGGAAGTCAATCCTTTTTTGCGAGCGGCGGAAGCTTGTGTTTCTCCCAAGGCGGATGCGCTGATCCGAATAAAATTGGCGCAGGGGGTTTCTTACGCAATGGCGCGCCAAGCCGCGGTAGAGCAGTATGCTGGACAGGAAGTGGCGGATGTTCTTTCCCAACCCAATGATATTTTGGCGGTTGAGTATTGTAAGGCATTACAGAAACTGGGTTCTGCAATTATTCCGGTAACGTTTGAACGAACCGGTGTGGGACATGATTCAAACGTTTCACATGACAGGATTGCCAGCGCTTCATTACTTCGAGAAAAGGTGTTAGCGGGTGAATCGTTTCAACAGTTTGTCCCGGATTCTGGATGGAAAGTTTATACTTCAGAACTTCAGAAAGGAAGTGCCCCGTGTAGAATGGATCAGTTGGGAACGGCACTTCTCTTTCAGCTTCGAAAACTGAGTCAGGAAGATTTTTCTCTGCTCCCTGATGTGTCAGAAGGCCTGGAATGCCGGCTTTTTCAGTCGGCACGGGCGGCGTGTAGCCTGAAGGAATTTTATTCTCTGGCCAAGACTAAGAGGTATGCGCATTCACGGCTCCGAAGGATTGCGCTTTATGCTGCTTTGGGAATTACGAAGAAAGACCTTTTGATTTCGCCCCCCTATCTTCGTATTTTAGGAATGAATGCAAGAGGGGTGGAGATAGCGGCTCGTATGAAGCAGACGGCAAGTCTGCCTTATGGAACCAGCTTTGCAAAGCTTTCACAAGCTACTGGAAGTGATGGGAAAAGAGTTGCGGCGCTTGAGATACAGGCAGGAAATTTGTTTGGTTTGGGAATTCCAGTCCCGCTGCCAGGAGGGATTGATTTCACAAAGCAAGCGGTTATTTTTTAGTAAATGGTTGGAGGACAGAAATGCTGTTGATTTTTGATTTGGATGGGACACTTTTTCGAACGGCTGATGGCGTTGTGAGGGCTGTTAACCGTTTGCGGGCTGAGATGGGGTTGGTGTCACTGCCTGAACCGAAAATTTTAGAAAATATAGGGAAAAAGACGCCCCTTTTTTTAAATGCTGTGTTGAAAGACCTTCCAGAGGAACAAATTCGAAATAGTCGTGAACGTTACCGTGAACTTGAACATGAGGAGATAAACCGTGGCGGTCTGTTTTCAGGAATTTATGAAATGCTGGAACGTCTTTCTCATAAGAATCAGCTATGTATTTGTTCCAACGGCAGTTTGGATTACCTTCATAGAGTGCTTTCTAAAACAAAGGTAGAACACTTTTTTTCTGCTATACAGACAGCCTCCATTTTTTGTTCGAAAGCAGAGGCCGTCAAAGAACTTCTGAACAAGGGGGAAGACGCTGTTGTAATCGGCGATACTCTGGAAGACTGGGAAGCGGCGGAGAAGAATGAGTTACCGTTTGTTTGGGCAGCATATGGATATGGAAAGGGGCTGGAACAGGCTCCATTTCGTGCGGAAAATGTTATGGAAATGGAAGCGCATCTGAGCCGCTTAAGGGTATTTTATGAACTATATCATTATTTTAAAGGGAAACGGATCATTGGGATCAGCGGTGTAGATGCATCTGGTAAGACGGAGTTTACTGATGCCTATTCTCGCTTTCTGGCAGAAATCGGCGTTGAAAATCAAATTGTTCATATTGATGATTTTCATAATCCCGTACGTGTGAGACAACAGGGTTCAAATCCGGTTGAAGCTTATTATCGGAATGCCTTTGATTATGATCGACTGATTCAGGAAATTCTTCGGCCTCTTAGCCACGGGGAAGCTTTTGTTAAAACGCTGTTTTGCCTTGATTTAGGAACAGACCAGTACAATAAAAAAGTTGATTTTTGCTTTAAGAAAGATACAGTAGCTTTGCTGGAGGGAGTTCTTTTATTTAGACAGCCTCTACTTAACTTTCTGGATGGTACTGTTTTTTTGGATATCCCTTTTGATGAGATGCTTCGACGAGCGGAAAAACGGGATACCGTTGTTTGGGGGGCGGATGTGCGCAAGAGGTATTTGGAAAAATACATTCCAATTCAGAAAAAGTATTTGAAGGAATGTTATCCAAAAGAAAACTGTGATGTCTTAATTGATAATCGGAATTATAATGCCCCAGTTATTATGAGAACCAAAAAACGTCCTTGAAAAAATTTTTTCAAGGACGTTTTTTGGTTGACAAAAATAAAATTTAAAGTCCAATATCCAGGCAGGAAACGGTTCCGACATATGTTTTTGCTGTATCCATTAAAAGAGCAGGCTTATAGGCACCAAAAGTATAGGTTTGATCTGCG
>CAUABB010000256.1 GCA_958427155.1 uncultured Oscillospiraceae bacterium
CGGATCCACCTTCATAAAGGTACCTAACCCTGTACACTTTTCGCAGGCTCCATAAGGATTGTTAAAGGAAAACATTCGTGGAGAAAGTTCTTCCATACTGAATCCATGCTCTGGGCAGGCGTAATCCTGTGAAAAAAGGATTTCCTCTCCTCCTATTACGTCAATCACCGCAAGCCCACCTGTTAATCCAACCGCAGTTTCAAGGGAATCCGCCAACCTGGAGCGGATCTCTTCCTTGACAACCAACCGGTCAACTACAATTTCAATCGTGTGTTTTTTATTCTTTTCAAGTGGAATCTGCTCAGAAAGGTCATACAAATTTCCATCGGCCCGAACCCGAACAAAACCGCTTTTCCGAGCGGCCTCAAGCTCTTTTTGATGCTCACCTTTTCGGCCTCTAACCACCGGTGACAGAATCTGGATGCGAGTTCCCTCTTCAATCTCCATCACCCGATCCACAATCTGGTCAATGGTCTGTTGTTTGATTTCTCTACCACAAACCGGACAATGTGGAATCCCAATCCGAGCATAAAGCAGACGAAGGTAATCATAAATTTCCGTCACGGTTCCAACTGTAGAACGAGGGTTTTTGGAAGTAGTTTTCTGATCAATGGAAATTGCCGGAGAAAGCCCTTCGATATAATCAACATCAGGCTTATCCATCTGGCCTAAAAACATTCTCGCATAAGAGGATAAGCTCTCCACATACCGGCGCTGTCCATCCGCGTAAATCGTATCAAAGGCCAGTGAAGATTTTCCGGAACCGGAAAGACCGGTGAAAACGATAAATTTATCGCGCGGTAATTCAATATCAATATTTTTCAGGTTATGTTCCCGCGCGCCTTTAATGATAATTTTATCTTTAGACAAATCCTTTACCCCTTTTTTAGTACAGATTTACCGTTGTTTGCGCAATTCTTCAATCCGGTCGCGAAGAGCGGCCGCATGCTCAAATTCCAGAATTTTGGCAGCCGCTTTCATCTCCTTGGTAAGTTGCGCAATCAGTTCCTCACGCTCTCGTTTATTCAAGCGCTTTTTCTTGCCGTCGACTGTATCCTTTTTGGAAATTTCAATAATTTCGCGGACATCCTTGCGGATCGTTTTCGGCACAATCCCATGCCGCTCATTATATTCCATCTGAATGGCGCGACGACGCTCCGTCTCCCGAATCGCCCGTTCCATTGAAGGAGTAACGCTGTCAGCATACATAATTACCTTTCCTTCGGCATTCCTGGCGGCACGGCCAATCGTTTGGATCAAGGAGGTCTCTGAACGGAGGAAACCTTCCTTATCAGCGTCCAGAATACATACCAACGAAACTTCAGGAATATCAAGTCCTTCTCGGAGAAGATTGATTCCAACCAAAACGTCAAACTCTCCAAGACGCAGATCACGGATAATCTCCATCCGCTCAATTGTATCTACATCATGATGCATATATCGAACTTTTACATCCATTTTTTCAAAAAAGGCCGTTAAATCCTCCGCCATTTTTTTGGTCAAAGTGGTAATCAGGACGCGTTCATTTTTGGCTACCCGTGCGTTAATTTCAAAAAGGAGATCCTCAATCTGTCCTTCTACCGGACGCACGCTGATCTCTGGATCAACCAAACCAGTTGGACGTATCACCTGTTCTACAATATTTTTACTATGCTCTCGCTCAAACTCTGCCGGCGTTGCACTGACATAAATCGCCTGATTGACATGGCCATAAAATTCTTCAAAATTAAGCGGCCGATTATCCGCGGCAGAAGGCAAGCGGAACCCATAATCAATCAACGTAGTCTTACGCGCCTTATCTCCAAAATACATTCCTCTCACCTGGGGAATTGTTACATGAGATTCATCAACAAAAAGAAGATAATCATCTGGAAAGTGATCCAGCAATGTATAGGGCATACTTCCCGCAGGCCTGCCCGACAGAATACGAGAGTAATTTTCAATTCCTTTGCAGAAACCAATTTCACTCAGCATTTCAATGTCGTATTTTGTACGCTGTTCAATCCTCTGAGCCTCCAGAAGCATATCTCGCTCCTTAAAATACTTGACCCGCTCCCACATTTCTTCTTCGATTTCTTCAATCGCTCTATGCAATTTTTCGGGAGGGACAATGTAGTGAGAAGCTGGATAAATTGCCACGTGAGACAAAGTACTCAAAACTTCTCCGGTTAAAACATTAATTTCGCTGATCCGATCGACCTCATCGCCAAAAAATTCTACCCGTATAGCGTTTTCACCTGAATAAGCTGGGAAAATTTCAACAACATCTCCATGGACACGAAATTTATTCCGGATAAAATTAATATCATTGCGTTCATATTGGATGTCTACCAGCTTGTGTAAAAGCTCATCTCTACTTTTCTGCATCCCCGTCCGAAGCGAAATCACCATGCTCCGGTAATCAATCGGACTGCCAAGAGAGTAAATACAGGAAACGCTCGATACAATAATTACATCGCGCCGTTCCGACAACGCTGAGGTAGCCGAGTGTCTTAACTTGTCAATTTCATCGTTAATCGCACTGTCTTTTTCAATATAAGTATCTGTATTCGGGATATAGGCTTCTGGCTGATAATAATCATAATAAGAAACAAAATACTCCACCGCATTATGCGGAAAAAATTCTTTAAATTCAGAGCAAAGTTGCGCTGCCAGGGTTT
>CAUABB010000257.1 GCA_958427155.1 uncultured Oscillospiraceae bacterium
AGACTAATATGATTTATACAACGGTTCAACGTCTATATGAGCTTTGTGGCCGCCCTTTGCATGGCTTAAAAATAGAACAAGTTAACCGAATTCCCATGACACGAGGGTTAGGGAGTAGTTCCGCTTGTATTGTAGCAGGACTTCTCGGTGGAAATATGCTTTTGGATGAGCCGATGAAAGTTGATGACTTAGTAAATCTTGCGGCAAGGATTGAAGGGCATCCTGATAATACGACTCCTGCGCTTTTAGGCGGAATTGTTACCTCTGTTTTTGACGGGGAGCGTGTTTATTATGTCAGGCAAGAGGTAGACAGTCGTTTAAGATTTATTGCAATTATACCGGATTTTGAATTAAAAACTTCGGTGGCAAGAGAATGCCTTCCACAAAATATTCCGTTTTCAGATGCGGTTCACAATCTTTCCCGCGCTGCTCTCTTTTCTTCCTCGCTTTTAACGGGAAAGTATCAGAATCTTCGTGTTTCTGTAGAAGATGCACTTCATCAGCCATATCGGCTGCCATTAATTCCACATGCGAAAGATGTATTTCAAAAATGTTACGACCTGGGAGCTTATGCTGCTTATATCAGCGGTGCAGGGCCAACTATTATGGCTGTGGTTGATGGATCTGATAAATTTTTTATACCTGTCATGCGCTACCATTTAAGAAAGGCGGGACTTGACTGGGATATTCAAGATTTGAGAATTGATAACCTTGGAACACAAATTTGGTGATCATAGATCATTATAGGAGGAAAGGCAATGGCATTAATTGTTCAGAAATTTGGAGGGAGTTCGGTGCGTGACGCCGAACGAATCCGCAATGTAGCTGGTATTATTACTGATACTTACAAACAGGGAAATCAGGTAGTGGTGGTTGTTTCAGCTCAAGGGGATACAACAGATGATCTGATTGAAAAGGCGAAAGA
Organism: uncultured Oscillospiraceae bacterium; assembly: GCA_958427155.1. Lineage (GTDB taxonomy): Bacteria > Bacillota > Clostridia > Oscillospirales > Ruminococcaceae > Metaruminococcus_A. The sequence goes on from CAUABB010000257.1 coordinate 926, forward strand.
GATAAACCCTACTCCTTCAAAACGGGAAATGGATATGTTATTAGCAACTGGTGAACAAATTTCCATTTCACTTCTCGCTATGGCAGTTGAACATATGGGTTTTCCGGTCGTCTCCCTAACTGGGTGGCAGGCTGGATTTCAAACAGATTCATCACATTCTAGAGCCAGAATTAAAAAAATAGATGCAGAACGCTTACATAAAGAGCTGGATAAAAAAAATATTGTGATTGTAGCAGGATTTCAGGGCCTTTCTCGTTATGGTGATATTACCACCTTGGGACGAGGAGGATCTGATACCAGTGCGGTTGCTCTTGCTGCTGAACTGAAAGCGGATCTCTGTCAAATCTATACTGATGTTGATGGGGTATATACGGCAGATCCACGGATTGTTAAAACAGCCAAAAAGCTGGATGAGATTTCTTTTGATGAAATGCTGGAGCTTGCCACGCTTGGTGCGCAGGTTCTACATAATCGTTCAGTTGAGATGGCGAAAAAATATAATGTTAATCTTGAAGTTGTTTCAAGTTTAGAGAAAAAACCGGGTACAAAGGTAAGGGAGGTCGTTTCGGTGGAAAAGATGTTGATCAGGGGAGTTACACGTGATAATAATGTAGCAAGGATTGCAGTGGTTGGCCTTCCGGATCAACCTGGAATTGCTTTTCGAATTTTTTCACTTTTGAGCAAACAGAATATAAACGTAGATATTATTCTTCAGTCAATCGGCCGCGACAATTCCAAAGACATTAGTTTTACCGTATCGGAAGACAATATGGATCAAGCGGTTTCTATTTTGAAAGAAAATTTAACATCTCTCGGTGCGCAGCGAATAGAAGTAAATGATAATGTATGTAAGCTTTCTGTAGTAGGAACTGGAATGCAAACCAACGCCGGTGTAGCGACTAAAATGTTTGAAGCTCTGTATGAAGCTGGAATTAATATCAATATGATTTCTACCAGTGAAATAAAGATTTCTGTTTTGATTGATGAGCAGGACAGCGACAAGGCATTGCGTGTCGTACATGATGCGTTTATAAATTAAAGGGTGTAAAAATGATAAAACTGGTTGCGTTTGACTTGGATGGAACGTTGGTTAATTCGCTTGAAGACCTGGCGGATTCGGCTAATCGTGCATTAAAGGATCTGGGCTTTTCGGAACACGATGTCAATGAGTACCGTTATTTTGTCGGAAGTGGTGTCGACATTCTCTTTAAACGGGCATTACCGGAAGGAAAAAATGGAAAAGAGATGATTCAAAAAGCTCGTTCCCTTTTTGAAGAATATTATAATCAAAGTTATTGCAATAAGACACGCCCGTATGAATCAGTAAAAGAACTTTTAGAAGAATTAAAGGACCATCATTATAAAATTGCTGTTCTTTCTAATAAACCGGATCATTTTGCTCGGCATATTCTCGAAACCCTGTTTTCTGAGACAGAATTTGATTTTATTTTAGGTGCCAGTGATCGTTTGCCCAAAAAACCGGAACCGGATGGCCTGTTACAATGTCTAAATGAATTGAGAATTCAAGCGGAGGATTGTATTTATTGCGGTGATTCGGATGTGGATATTTTATTTGCTCATAACGCGGGTATTCAGGCAGTTGGTGCGGCTTGGGGGTTCAGAGGTATTGACGAACTGGACGAAGCTGGAGCGGATTATGTCATTAATTATCCTACAGATCTGTTGACGATTCTCGATATCTTGAATTAAGCTCTTGTTTGCGGTAAAAT
>CAUABB010000258.1 GCA_958427155.1 uncultured Oscillospiraceae bacterium
ACCACTTTTGTCGTCGTTGCGGTGCTCGCCCTCTTTCTCATCATCATTCACCTCGGCTTTGCATCCGCCGCTGCGCTCTCAAGCGCACTCATTCCAATCATCATCGCTCTCGTGAACGGACTCGATGCGCCGAACGTCAATGTGCTGGGCATTACGATGATTCTGCAGTACGTCATCAGCTTTGGCTTCATTCTTCCGGTCAATGCCCCGCAGAATCTGATTGCCTACTCCACCGGTGCGTTTGACGTGAAGACTTTTGCCTTCACCGGCATCATTCTGACAATTGCGGCCTATCTGCTCATTCTTCTGATGTCTGCTACGTATTGGAGCTGGATGGGCCTAGTTTGATACAACGAAGAGCGGCCACCCGCGCAGCCGCTCCGCAGGAAAAAATCCTGACTTCACCATACCTTGTGACTTAGCCTCAGAAAGCGAACCTGCTTTCTGCCTGAACTACGGGTTACCTGCTCTACATTTCGAATCGCCGCGGTGGTTCAGAAAGCTGGAGCAATTCAAAACAGCGCCGACGCGAGGCAGGAATACTGTTCCTGATCCAAGCGTTGGCGTTGTTTCGTTTATGAGCCCGCACAAGCGTCAGTTCGGCCAACAGCCGGTCCATGGAATTCCCAGGGATGACCAGCTTTGCCTTGCGGTCTTCCATCTGTTTTGCACTGTTGAGCATCATCATCCGCAAGGCGGTTCCGATCGTGCTCACCAGAAGCTTCCCTTGTACCGAAACGGCGCCGACACGCAGACGATCACAATCGAGCCAATTTTTCAGTTGATTGAAATCCTGCTCAACCATCCCGCGCTGCCGATAAACGGAAAGCGCTTCAAACGCATCGGAAATGCTGTTGCTTCTAAGAGCAAAATACCCCGCCGTTTCGACCGCCTCATCGATTTTGCTTGATTTTCGAACCCATTTACTATTCCCGTTTGAATCTTTAATTGAATAAACAAATCGCCTGTAGTTGTTCCAAAGATCCTGTGGAATAGACTTGTTTTCGTTTTTCAAACGAATAATTTCATCCGCTTTCTCGCTGAGGAATACGGCCGTCTCGTCTTCGCGGTTAACAAGACGGAACAGGTGAACGTACGTGTCCAGCTTGAGGCGCCCGTAGTCCGTGTTCTGAGACCACGGCTCTTTCAGAGTGAATGCGTAAGCCTTCTCTTTGCTGCTGAAAAAAGCATTCTTTCGCAAAGATTCTTTATGTCTCTCGAAGTTTTGCTTCAATGAATCTTCGACAAATCTGACGCCTTGAAGATATTTAAGATCCAGATTGATCATTTTCTGGATATTCTCCAAACTCGAATATCCTCGATCGGTAACGAGAATATTTTTATCGAGATCAAAGCCGGCATTCGTCATAGCATGAAGAATATCGGAGAGTGCAGTGACGTCATTGACAGCGCCTTCATACATGTGCGCAAAGACAATATCGCCCGAACACTGGTCGCAAATCACCGTGTAATTGATTTGCTTCAAGTCGGGATCACGCTTCGCATGACCGAACTGTGCCTCAGCGATGGTGTCTGAATAGGTTGAGATCGACGTATTGTCCAGAGCGTATTCGATAGGGCGGCCTCGAAGCGCCGGATTCCGCTTGTAGATCTCCTCCCAAACAGCGTCCTGCCGGTTGTGACGAAGGCGAAAATACTTAACGACTTTTTCACCGTCAACAGCAGCCAGAATTTCTGAAATTCTCTGTCCGGTCAGCCGTTTGCATTTAGGCAGCCAAACTTTCTGACGCCACAAATCGTATGTCATCATGGATCCGCCGCCGGCGAGCTTGAAGATTGCCAAATAGAGCAGCTCTTCTCCCATTTCCTTCCCGAAAACCTCGTGAAGGTGTGCACGGATGCCGTTCTTTTCCGCCAACGTAACAGCCGCCCACGTCAGGCCAACATCCAGGGTCTCCTGCTGTTGGCAGGCCGCTTCGTCCTCAGGAGCAGGGCCGGGAGTTTCCGGGAAGTCCTGACGGTATTGAGCTTCGGGCACGGGCTTTTTGTCAATTCCCCAGAACCAATCATCGCCGGCGTATTCGGGAAAGTCCGCTGAAAATTTCGGCGAAATCTTGATACGGCCGTCTTCAAACAAGCGGCCGACATGGCGCTGCAGACAGCGCTTGGATTTCTTGAGAACCGGATCCCACTTCATTCGGTAGGCCTTTACATATCGATAACCGTCCTTTGTAAGGACCGTCGTAAAGTTCCAGGGGAAGCCGCTTTTTGGAGAATTTTCCATCTTTATGCTCTGCACATTATGGTTATAGAGCATGTTAACACAAAAACGAAAGCCCGTGGCCTATTTTTTCAAATAAGATCACGGGCTTGATAAAGATATTGACGGAACTGCCCTTGTTTTAGTGAGCAGGCATCCCGTAGTTCAAGTTTGACCGGTTCACGTCGGCGCAGAGGGCATTGCAGCTGCTGCCGACTATGAACCCGCGGCGCTGATTATTCCTCAGTCTGCTTTGCTTCACCCTTCACAAAATCGGGGCGCTGCACTTCAACACCGAGCGAATGTTCGAGTGCATCGAGGTACCCGCGGCGATCGGACTCACCATAAACGGAGGAAAGTTCACGGGTGATGCCGGCGAGGTCCTCGGGCTTAGCTTCATGCTTCTTG
>CAUABB010000259.1 GCA_958427155.1 uncultured Oscillospiraceae bacterium
AGAGCTTCTTTGCTGAGCGTGATATTCGGTATATCGCCATCAATGACGGCGTGGACAGCGACAAAGGGGACAATGATTTTACCCCTTTTCGCAATCTGTTCAACGACTTCTACGCGCGCGATACCAGCAAGAAAATCCGGGCCGTCATGCGTGCCAAAGGAAACGCCGGGGAACACCTCTGCACCAATCCGCCCTATGGGTATCAGAAAGACCCGGCGGATAAAAAGAAATGGATTGTGGACGAGAAAGCCGCCGAGGTGGTCAAACGGATTTTTGACCTGTGCATTGCAGGAAAAGGCCCCATGCAGATTGCCAAATTGTTGACCGCCGAACGTGTCCTGACCGTCAAGGCTCACTATGCCCAGCGGGACAGAAAGCCGCTGCCGGAGAAGTCTTACAAGTGGAGCCCGAAGTCTGTCGCGGGGATATTGGAGCGGCCAGAGTATACCGGCTGCACAGTGAACTTCAAGACCTATTCCAAGTCCCACAAGCTGAAAAAGCGGCTGCATAACGCCCCGGAGAACCAGCGAATTTTCCCCAATACCCAGCCTGCCATTATCGACGAACAAGTCTTTGAGCGGGTACAGGAGTTACGGGAGAACAAGCGCCGCCCGGCCAAGCAAGCCGAACGGCAAGGGCTGTTTTCTGGCCTGCTGTACTGCGCCGACTGTGGAAGCAAACTGCATTTCGCCACAGGCAAAAACATGACACCGCAGCAAGACTGCTATCGGTGTTCTCGGTATAAGAGTAACACGGGTGATTGTACCATGCACTTTATCCGGGAAGAAACGCTGAAACTGTTTGTGTTGCAGCGGATTTTCGATGTGACGGCACTGTTCTTTGACGATGCCATGGCATTTGAGGAAGCCGCGAAAAAGCAGCGTTTTCAAGAAGCGGAAAAAGAGGCCAAGAAGCGCAAGCGTGAAATCGCCCAAGCTGAAAAGCGCATTGGCGAACTTGACCGCATTTTCAAGCGCATCTATGAGGACGACATCAGCGGGGCAATTAGCCATGAACGGTTCTTAAAACTTTCTGCCGACTATGAGGCAGAGCAAAGGGAATTGACAGAGAAGGTCAAGGCATGGCAGGAAGCGGTAGAAACCTTTGAACAAGATCAAGTCGATTTTGCTAGCTTTGCAGCCATTGTGCGGAAGTATGTGGGCATCCGGGAACTGACGCCCACCATCGTCAATGAGTTTGTAAAGAAAATTATCGTTCATGCTCCGGACAAGTCCAGCGGTCACCGCAGGCAGAAGATCGAATTGGTCTGGAACTTCATCGGAGAAGTCAACCTACCAGGCGACGATCAGACCGTGGAACGGCAAAGAAAAGGCAGGACGGCATGACTTTTCAGCCATGCCGCCCTGCGACAATTAAATTACTTCCTTATGGGCACGCGCCTTTGGGCCTCTCTCCCTCTTTTTTATCTGGACGCGGTAAAGAAAAAACGGTTAAACCGGAACAAAATCTCTCCGTTGGGCTGCGCGGGATATGCTTTTACCGCGCGGGAGAAAATTTCCTTTTCAAACGCGGCGGCGGAACTTTCGTCTAAAGCATTTAGGTAAGGCCGCAGTCGGGTTCCTTTTACCCATTCCAAAAGCGCTTGGTGGTTGGGCATCCTGTGATAATAGGCGGTTTCCCAGAGATCAAAATCACCGGAGAGATCGCTCAAAATATGGAAGTATTCTTCTGGTGTAAGGGTGGAACTCGTCCGCAGCTTCATGGGGCCGAATCCCCATTCAGGTCGCGCGATAATATCGTAGATAATTTGAAACAGGGGTTCCGCATTGCTCATTGGAATCTGAACAGCCAGAATACCGCCTTTTTTCAACAACCGAAACATCTCCCCGATCAGCTTCCGGTGATCTGGGATCCATTGAATGCAAGCGTTGGAGAAAACAATATCGTATTGTCCTTCTCCCAGTTTATCAAGTTCAGTTTCGGCGTCGCAGCGCTGAAAGGATAGGTCAGGATAGTTTCCTCGCGCTTTTGCAAGCATATTTTGAGAGCTGTCAATTCCCAGGATTTGGGCTTCTGGAAAAAATTGACGAAGGACGGCAGTACTGTTTCCGGGGCCGCAGCCGATATCCAGAACCTTGTTGGGACTCACTAAATCAATCCTCCTTGCGAGGTCAATGGAGGGCTGTGTCCGCTGTCGCTCAAATTTCAGGTATTGTGCGCTGTTCCAGTCTTTCATGGGGAAACCTCCGTTTGCAAAGTTAGTCTTTATTTTGTTTCTTGGGCTTGCGTTTTCATGGAAAGGGAGATTCTGTTTTTCTTTCGATCGATGCCGATGATTCGAACACGGACAATATCTCCGACCTTGACGACCTCGGATGGGTGACGGATATAGCGGTCCGCCATTTCAGAGATGTGAACCAGTCCGTCCAGATGGACGCCAATATCAACAAAAGCGCCGAAATCAATTACATTGCGGACCGTTCCGTCCAGAACCATCCCCTCGGAAAGATCGTCAATTCCCATCACATCGGTTCTCAGAAGGGGCTTTGGAAGCTCGTCTCGGGGATCGCGTCCGGGTTTCATCAGCTCGTTGACAATATCATTCAGAGTCGGCAGTCCGATTCCGAGTGTCTCGCTTAAAGTGGAAAGCCCGATTTGCTCC
>CAUABB010000260.1 GCA_958427155.1 uncultured Oscillospiraceae bacterium
AACTGATCCTAATACTACAGATGGGGCAATGTTTTATAGTAGCGTTTTTGAGTGCATAGATTTAGAAGAGGGGCAATATATAGATATTGTAGATTGGGGGGCACTTGTCCCATTTGATGAACTAGATCAAAACGATTTAACGAAATATGGAATTTTTACTGTAGGTAAGGATATTGACGCTGGAGAATATAAGGCAAAGTCAGGATCACACGGAGCAGACGGATTTCATGGCTTTTCTGGGTATTCCATACTGAATTCTCTTGATTCTACCGAAGATGCGGTAAAAGTACTGCTTACTCCAGATGATCAAAAATATTTAACACTTTCCGATGGTCAATACATTGTCCTGTCAGGTGTTAATTTATACAAATCTTAAGGAGAGGATGGAGCAGAGTATGAAAAGAATAAAATGTCCAGAGTGTGGAAAGTTTAATGAATTGGGATCGGAAGAATGTACAAATTGTGGATATCCATTTGATAAAACAGAAGTTTCTGTTGAAGTAAAAATTTGCCCTGAATGTGGGGAGATTTTAGACGAAGGGTTAGAAGTATGCAATGTGTGTGGATATCCATTTGAAGATAATGACAGAATAAGAGATGATTTAGCTGATCAGATTGCAAAAGCTAAGGAAGAAGCCCGGTTAGCGGAAGAAAAGATCCGAATCGCGGAAGAAAAACTAAAAGAAGAACAGAATAAAAAGCTGTTGGCCGAAGAGAAGCTGCAAAGAAAAGCAGAAAATAAGTGGTCTGAAAATGAAGCGGCAAAGACAATAACACAACAAACGGGACATACGGCTATGGAAGTCGAAGATCCTTTACAAGAGACACAAAATGCTACCGAAGAAATATTTACAGAAAACGAAATAATAATAGAAGATAGTGAAACATCTTTAGATAATGATATTAATTACAGAGCTCCTGATTTTGAAAATAACGGCAAGGTTACTGTTTATGAAGGAGCTGAAAATACACAGAAAGACATTTCTTACAAGTCAAAGTCCTCTATTAAGCCTAAATATAAAGTTATAGCGGGTGCCTGTTCTATTTTACTTGTAATTGTCTTGTTCTTCATTATCCGTGGTAAACAGCCAGAATCAATAATGATTACTGAGACAAATGTGACTATTGATCAAGATACGACTAAAAAGTTATCCTATGTAATAGAACCAAGCGACGCGAAAAACAAAAAGGTCAAATGGACTTCTTCTGACGAGAAAATAGCAACTGTTGATGAAGAAGGAGAAATCTCTGCAATTGGGGTTGGAAATTGCTTCATAACAGCAACAACGTCCAATGGAAAGGATGCCACCTGCAAAGTCAATATAACACCACAAGTAGAATCAATTACATTGGAATTCACATCGGCAACACATAAATTAGGAACAGTCGGGTATATTAGTTACACAATTGAACCAAATAACGCAGGAAATAAACATGTAACATGGAAGTCCTCAGACCCAAGTGTTTGTAGAGTTGACCAGGAAGGCAATCTTACCGGATATAAAGAAGGTACCTGCACCATTACAATAACGTCAGATAATGGTAAAGAATCTTCATGTAAATTAACGGTTATACCTAATGGTCCAGATTTATATTCTGTTTATATTAAATATTGTAAATCATCTTTTGCAACATTGGCTGATGATGGTTCCTATTTATCAATTGACACAAATCCAAATGATATTAAAAATCATACCGAAGATGATGCAATTTCGGCGATCTTTTACATTAACGAAGCACTTGATTTACCCGATTCGTTAATTGAAAAGATGTCTTCTACACGCGCACTCGATGGGATTCAGTCTTCTGAATATGATGGTTTAGAAGTAAGCTGGTCCTATCATCCAGATGATGGTCTAGAAGTAATATATGAAGTAAAAAAATAAGCAGATCTGACGCGGAATATATCCAGAAAAAAGCGCAGTAAGAGAGGTGATCATTCCCTTCTTACTGCGCTCTATCATTTAGTGATCTTCCGCTATGCTTAACCTTTTTTCTCAACCTTAGGAGAATCCGGTTCCTGGGCCTCAAACACATAGCCGCAGTCACACTTTACCTCCTCAATAACTTTCCCCCTGATCGTAAACACCTCCACCGCCTTCCCGCACTTAGGACAAACACGTTCCTCCGGTTCCGGTGTTCTGAATTTTGATTCACATCCGTCTAAAACAGCCATCCTGATTCCTCCTTATCCATCTCCACAGTTGCTTCTGCCCGATAATTTAACAGAGTACGACCACATCTTCAGATGCGTTGATTGCCTTCATGTCAGTGTAAGAATCTTCATTTATTCTTGTTGAATCAGAACTCCGCTTAACCAGCGTGCAAAAACACATTCACTCAGTATCTATGTAAAAAATCCATCAAGTATACTTACATTATAAAACAAATTCCTCCAAAAGCAATACAAACATAAAAACAATATAAGCTAAACCAAATTACAGTAAATTGTAAAACTATTCTAACCCATCTGCCGAGAACATTATGCCAGAAACAGCCCCCGCAAACGCAGAAGCCAGCCAGAGGGAGCGGGAGATATCCTGCGGCTGCATATAGTGAGCCCTGGAACTTCTTAAGGGGCGATTGCTGCGGTGAGCAAAAACGGGTCCCCGGACCCGAGAGA
>CAUABB010000261.1 GCA_958427155.1 uncultured Oscillospiraceae bacterium
TCAGATGTAATCGGTCTATAGTTGATTCAATTGCGGCTCAAAGGATCATTTAAAATCCGCGTCAAATGAAGGTGTCTGAAAAGCCGTTTTATATCGCAATCACTATAAAGATTGAAGTACTCCCGCTTTGATTTGTGAGGTGCTATCGGAGGGGTTCGTGGAAAATATTCAAAATGAGGGGGAGAAAGAAAATGTATGTCATCCAGAGAATTGAATGCGGGAGAATTGTGGAAGAGTGGAGAACGGAGTCAAAAAGTAGAGCAAAAGTGTTGTGGTCAAACTTGAAAGATAACCCAAACCTTTATCCGCAGTTAATTGTGGATGGAGTTGCGTACACAATTGGTCAAGCTGAAAAGTTGTTTGGAATCAACTTGGAAAGTTGGTTGGGAGGGGGATTATGAGTAAACCGCGTTATGATTGGTGGACCTATGTAAAAGGAATGATTCGGCGCTATCCAGAGTTGAAGCGGCATTATGAAGTGTTTTTCAAAAGTGGTGCGTCCTTTCAAGCCACAGACATAACAAAAGGAGGCGAGATTTTAAAACCAATTGAAATTGCCACGTTAAAGCGGTTGTCAAAAATCAATTGGAAAGAATATGATGCAGTGAGCAGGGCAATAGAGGATACCAGGCAATACGAAAATGGCGGGGAACGTTTAAAAGTAGTTGATTTGGTATTCTGGAAAAAAAGTTGTACCCTCACAGGTGCTGCAATGCAGGTGCCATGTTCCAAAAGAACGGCACAGGAATGGCATAGGCAGTTTATCCGGCTGGTAGCGGATAAATATGGCTTTTTTGAGTAAAGTCTGCGTCCCAGAGCCATTTTTAGGAGTTATACTTGTATAGTAGAAAAATATAAAACAGCATTTTTCAGAATGTTGCTTTTCTTTGTATTGTTTTTAAACTGCTGGTGAATGAGTGGCGGGACAAGCCTATAATGACGTGCCGCTTCATATTACCTGCTATATGTAGGTGAATACAGCTTAAAGGAGGCTAAAAGTGGAGGAAAATGAAAAGCTGTTAATTGAAACGGTGCAGCGAGCAAAGTCAAACCAACGTAGGCTTGATGAATTAGAGAAACGTGTTGATGAGCACCATGCCTTAGGAGCGCCGATCAAGTTAAACGCGCTTGAGGAAAAGGTAGAGGGGCTTGAAAGGAATGTTTCTGAAATCCATCGTTTGAGCCTTTCGGTATCAAAGCTGGCAGACAATATGGAACGGATGCTCAACGAACAGCAGAAGCAGAGAGAGGATATAGACGCGCTGAAAAATGAGCCAGCAGAACGATGGATCAGTATGAAACGGACAGCACTGACCGCTGTTGTGTCCACAATAGCAGGAGGGTTGGCGGTTGGCGTAATTTCATTGCTGGCCATATTTATGAAATAGGAGGCATAAAATGAATATCAACTGGAAGGTAAGGATAAAAAACCCGGTGTTCTGGGCGCAAGTAGCAGTGGCGATTGTCGCGCCGATTCTGGCGGGGCTGGGACTTCAGTGGCAGGATATGACGACCTGGGCGGCGTTCGGGGACGCGCTTATGAGAGCGGCCATGAATCCGGTCATTGTGGTTTCGGTGATTGTTTCTCTTTGGGGGATTATCAACGATCCAACCACGAAAGGCCTGAGCGACAGCACGCAGGCTCTTACCTATACAGAGCCCAAGAAAGGAGATTGAGTGATGGGTTATCAAGGGATTGACGTATCAAAATATCAGGGAGAGATTAATTGGCAGAAGGTAAAAACAGATGGGATTGAATTTGTTGTAATCCGTTGTGGCTATGGCCGGGAAATTAGCCAGAAAGACCCGTATTTTGAAGCGAATTACGCGGGGGCAAAAGCAGCGGGTTTACAGGTGGGTACATACTGGTATTCTTATGCTGAAAGCGCCGAGGACGCAAAGACAGAGGCAAAAACCTTTCTGGAAGCAGTAAATGGCAAGGCGTTTGACCTGCCAGTTTACTATGATGTAGAGGAAAACACGCAGGCAGAAAAGGGAAAGGAATTTGTAACCGGAGTCATTCTGGCGTTTGCGGAGGAAGTGGAACGGGCCGGTTATACGGTAGGCGTATATGCCAATACCAATTGGCTTACAAATTACATCGACCTGACCAAACTGGGGAGCAGAAGCATCTGGAAAGCAGATTATCGGGAGGATTATGATAAAGAAATTTCTTGTGACATCCATCAGTATGCGTCGGATGGAAATGTAGGTGGAATTAATGGACGATGTGATTTGAACAACGGTTTTGCGGAATTCTGCAAAGCCGTAAAAGAAACAGCATCCAAACCCGTTCCGTTTTCCTACGACGTATTTTACCGTGTTCGCACACAGGATCACGGCTGGCTGTCAGAGGTGAAAAACCTCACCGATTATGCAGGCTGGAAGGAAAGCCCGGTGACCGATTTTGCGATAAAGGTTTCAACAGGCTCTGTCAAATATCGGGTTCATGTCAAAGATGGAGACTGGCTGCCCTATGTGACCGGATATGACGTAAACGAAAGTAAGAACGGCTACGCGGGGAACGGGAAACCAATTGACGCGATTGAAATTTACTACT
>CAUABB010000262.1 GCA_958427155.1 uncultured Oscillospiraceae bacterium
AGATATTCAGGTAACAGTTGAAGATCTTGCCAAAGTGATTGAACTTTGTACGGGGATTTCTGCCGCCAAAATTCAGGAAAGCGAATATAAGAAAATTGGATCGCTTGAACAGGTTCTTCGCTCAAAAATTATTGGACAGGAAGAGGCGATTTCTGCGGTGTGTGCAGCAATTCGCCGCAACCGTGCTGGAATCAGTAACCGTCGCCGCCCCGCATCTTTTATTTTTGTGGGACCGACTGGCGTTGGAAAAACAGAACTTGTTAAAGTACTGGCATCTGAGCTTTTTGACGATGTGGATCCTTTGATTCGCTTGGATATGTCTGAATATATGGAAAAGCACGCTGTTTCCCGTATGATTGGAGCGCCTCCGGGATATGTTGGTTATGATGAAGCGGGACAACTAACAGAAAAAGTACGCCGCAAGCCTTATTCTGTGGTATTGTTTGACGAAATTGAAAAGGCTCATCCCGATGTAATGAATATCCTTCTTCAGATTTTGGATGAAGGACGGATTACCGATGGACAGGGAAGGACAGTTAATTTTGAAAATACTGTCATTGTGATGACTTCGAATGCCGGCTCTAATGATAAAAACGGAATTGTTGGGTTTAATAAGGCAGTACAGGAGATTTCAAGGGAAAAGGCGCTTAAAGCTCTTTCAGAAATTCTTCGTCCGGAGTTTTTAGGGCGTGTTGACGAAATTGTAACCTTTAAACCGCTTGAGAAAGACTCACTTTACCAGATTGCTCGTTTGATGCTCGGGGAGCTTACCGAGCCTTTGAAAGAAAAAGGAATCAGCTTTGGTTTTGATCAGAAGGCTGTTGAATGGCTGGTTGATCAGCTTGGAAGCAACCGGTTTGGCGCGCGTGACCTGCGGACTAAAATTCGCAAAGAGGTAGAGGATAAAATTGCCAGCGTTTTGGTAGAACGTTATGAATCGCCACCAACAATGATTGCATTAACCGAACGTGAAGGTGTTTTGGCACTGGATATTGCGTAAATTATAGAATTTGCTTGACAAATTTTTTTGAGTTTGGTATAATAATCTCCGTTGCCACGTGTGGTAACGGAGAAAAGATGCGGGTGTAGTTCAATGGTAGAATCCCAGCCTTCCAAGCTGGTCGCGTGGGTTCGATTCCCATCACCCGCTCCATTTTTTGCCCGTGCGGGCAGTATGCGCTCGTAGCTCAGTTGGATAGAGCAACTGCCTTCTAAGCAGTAGGTCACAGGTTCGAATCCTGTCGGGCGTGCCAATATGGTGGGTATAGCGCAGTTGGTTAGCGCGCCAGATTGTGGCTCTGGAGGCCGAGGGTTCGAATCCCTCTATCCACCCCAAATTCGGAGAAAGAGAAATCTCTTTCTCCGTACTCATATTTTGGGGTATCGCCAAGAGGTAAGGCAACGGACTTTGACTCCGTCATCCCGCTGGTTCGAATCCAGCTACCCCAACCAGAAATGTAAGAACCGCCTATTTTAGGCGGTTCTTTTTTTATATCTACGATTTATCTAAAAATTTTTACTTTATTTTTTTATTTGATACACTAATTGTGTATTCTTGACAAGCTTGCCTTTTGAGCAAACCGTAGCTTCTTGACAAAAGTGAATTTGTGGTTTATAATTAGATTTCTAATAATAAGAAATTTAATTATAAGAGGTGCATATGAACAATTCACTCCATTATTTGCTTATGGCAAACCATCTGCTGTTTCAAAAGTCTTTACATGCAGGAATTAAAGATACCAACATGACTCCCGGGCAGCCAAAAATACTTGATTATTTGTTAGACCATGACGGTATAGTACAAAAAGAAATCTCAAAATTTTGCCATATTGAACCTGCGACAATTACGTCTGTTTTGTTTGGAATGGAGGACAGTGGTTTGATTGTGAGAAAAAAATTAAACGGCAATCGGCGCAACCTCTATGTGTTTTTGACTGATTACGGAAAAATCCTTGCAGAGCGGGTGAGGACGGACTTTGAAAAGATTGAGAAAAAAGCACTTTCGGGTTTTGATTATCAGGAGAAGGAAAAACTTATGGAATTTATGAAACGGATAAATGATAATATGAGTGGAAATGGAGAGAGCCGCGATGTGTAAAATAGAAATTATAAAACGGTATGCGGTGTTAATGATAGGGCTTTTCTTTTCGGCGTTGGGTGTTGCGCTTACAAAATATGCTGAATTAGGAGTGTCTCCTATTTCTTCTGTCGCAAATGTAATGAGTTGTAAGTTCTCGTTTGTCTCCTTAGGAACATGGCTTATTATATGGAACTGCGTTTTAATACTGGGACAAATATTGCTCCTTCGAAAAAAATTTAGTTTTCTACAATTGTTGCAGATCCCACTGTCATTTTTATTTGGTTGGTTTACAGATATCAGCGTTTGGATTGTGTCGTTTATTCCGTTGAATTCTTATTTGGTTTGCCTTGTTATGGTTTTAGTTGGAGTCATTATTCTTGGCTTTGGGGTTTCACTTTCCGTAATTGCAAATGTAATTATGAATTCAGGG
>CAUABB010000263.1 GCA_958427155.1 uncultured Oscillospiraceae bacterium
GACGAGGCGCAGGCGACTGCCGATATGTTTGAGCTTCTGTTGGGAGATAATCTACAGGGTAGAAAAGATTTTATTTCTGAATATGGTTCTCAGTATGTAGAACTTGCTGATATCAGTTGAAAATTCTGTTGAATTTGTTTAAATAATACATGGAGTTGAGAAAATGGCCCCAAGAAAAACCAGAGAGCCTAAAAATGAATTACCAAAAGATACAATGCAGGGTTATATTGCGGGAGCGGGATTGGTACAGGAACAGAGAATTACCAGTACGTTGGAGCAAAATTACATGCCCTATGCTATGAGTGTCATTATGTCCCGTGCTTTGCCAGAGATTGACGGCTTTAAACCGTCACATCGAAAATTGTTATACACAATGTATAAAATGGGACTATTATCCGGACCTAGGACAAAATCAGCTAATGTTGTGGGTGCGACAATGCGTCTGAATCCGCACGGAGACGCTGCGATTTATGAAACAATGGTTCGGATGGCGCGAGGATATGAAGCGCTTCTTCATCCATATGTTGATTCCAAGGGGAATTTTGGAAAAGCTTATTCCCGCGACATGGCATATGCTGCCTCTCGTTATACCGAAGTAAAGCTTGAGCCGATTTGTGCAGAACTGTTTCGAGACATTGATAAAGATACAGTGGATTTTGTGCCAAACTATGACAATACAACTACTGAACCAGTTTTGCTTCCAACTACATTTCCCAGCATTTTGGTTAACGCTAATGTTGGAATCGCTGTTTCAATGGCAAGTTCAATTTGCTCGTTTAATCTTGCTGAAGTTTGTGAAACAACGGCGGCCCTGATTAAAAATCCAAATCATGATATTATGGAAACGCTGAAAGCACCGGATTTTTCCGGCGGCGGACTGATTCTTTATAATCGTAAGGAATTGGAAAAAATTTATGCTACTGGACGAGGTGGTGTTCGCGTTCGTTGCCGCTATCAGTATGATAAGTCCAATAATTGTATTGAAATAACTGAAATTCCACCCACCACTACCGTTGAGGCGGTGATGGATAAAGTGGTTGACTTGATTAAACAGGGCAAGATCAAGGAAATTTCTGATATGCGAGACGAAACCGACCGTGGAGGCCTTAAATTGACCCTCGACCTGAAACGAGGCGTGGATCCGGAACGTTTTATGCAGAAACTTTATAAAATGACTCCATTGGAAGACAGTTATTCCTGTAATTTCAATGTCCTGATCGCTGGAGCGCCCCGAGTACTTGGAATCCGTGAAATTTTGGAAGAGTGGACAGCTTTCCGGGTGGAATGTGTTCGGCGTCGAGTATATTTTGACTTGACCAAAAAGAAAGAGAAACTTCACCTCCTTAAGGGCCTTGAGAAGATATTGCTCGATATTGACAAAGCGATTAAAATTGTGCGTGAAACACAGGAAGAGGCTGAGGTTGTACCCAATTTGATGATTGGGTTTGGAATTGACGAAATCCAGGCAGAGTATGTAGCGGAAATCCGTTTACGGCATCTCAACCGCGAGTATATCTTGAAGCGGACGGAAGAGATTGAACAGCTCAAACGGGATATTTTAGAGATGGAGGAAATTTTGGGAGACCCCAAGAAGGTTCGGGCGATTATTGTTTCAGAACTTCGGGAAGTTGCCAAAAAATATGGACAACCCCGTAAAAGCCTTTTAATTTATGAGGAAGAAGCGCACCAAGAGGCCTATGAGGAAGAAATTCCGGATTATCCGGTACATCTTTTCCTGACGGAAGAAGGATATTTTAAAAAAATTACGCCACAGTCTCTCCGAATGAGTTCGGATCAGAAGTTGAAAGAAGGCGATTCGGTGAGCTTGCAAGTTGAAGCTACTAATACGGTAGAGCTTCTTTTCTTTTCTGACCGCGGCCAGGTATATAAGACGTTTGCATATGAATTTGACGATACCAAGGCAAGTGTTTTAGGAGATTATATTCCTGCTAAGCTCGGTTTTGAAGAAGGAGAGCGGGTAGCCGGGTTGGTAGTGACTTCTGATTTTACGGGATATGTTCTCTTTTTCTTTGAAAACGGGAAGGTTGCTAAAATACCACTTATATCTTATCAAACCAAGACCAGACGGAAAAAGTTGGCAAATGCGTATTCGGTTACCGTCCCTTTGGTGGCGCTTTACCAGGTGGCTGACAGTGCTGAATTTATAATGATTTCTTCTAATACCCGTCGCCTTCTTTTTAATAGTGCGGTGATTTCTCCCAAAACGACTCGGGATTCTCAGGGCGTGGCGGTTATGACCCAGAAGAAAAACTGTCGGTTGGAAAAAGTAGTTCCTTTCCATGAAGGGGATCTTGCAAATCCACATCGATACCGTACTAGAACTCTTCCCGCGGCTGGAGCTCTGCCAAGAGAAGAGGATTTTGGCGAACAGATGTCTTTGGTGTAAAGTGTTTGTTACCGGTTCAATATTTGAGGAATCGGTTTTATGTACAATAAAAACGGCCGGTGATTACCGGCCGCCTGCATTGCTTAATTCTCCGC